>NZ_JANSHS010000490.1:0-10305 GCF_047461695.1 Synechococcus sp. R6-7 | reverse complement strand
TTTGAGTACTGGGCCGATGGGAGTGCCCGCCTCCACATAGAGCAGGGATCCGCGGCGGCGCACCTGCAGATCCCAGAAATTGCCTACCCCTTTGCCCGGCAGGGATCCGATCAGGCGCAATTTGAAGGCTTGGGGCTTGGGGGCTGCGGCTCCATCCTTCTGGACTCGCTGAGAGGGAGAGTTGGCGGAAGCTTTTTTGCCCGATTGACGGATCTTGACAATGATGAACCCTTTCTCCTGCGATTGAAAAACGACCTCGCCCCGGATGGAAAACCAATCCGGCACCACTGTTGGACGGGATCCCTCGGGGAGAGTTCGCCCCATTTCTTCTGGGGCCCACACCCCCAGCAACTGCACGTGCAGATCTTCGGTTTTGTCGCGGGTGCGAGGATAAACCACCCACAGATAGTTGCGTTCCGGCCGTAGATGCTTGCGTACCAGGCTCATCACCCGGCCCAGCAATACGGCATTCAGATCCAAGCCATCCGAGGTGCGCAAAATCCCGCGGGTAAAGTGCTCTGGGGAGGGGATGTATTGCCCTTCGATGAGGCCGATGGCTCGGTATTGCATCTTCTCCCCAGGCGGGGGGATGGGTTCCAAACAGACTCGCTCTTTCTTTTCTTCCAAGCTAGCAGTGGTACTGACAACAGGCTGCAAGGACTCCGTCCCGCTGTTGCGAACAGCACCAAGAGCTGCCGCAGGATCCTGAGCTTTCGCTGATGACAGGGATCCCTTGGCCTCGCCGGTTGAGCTGGGTCTGGGGGGCCGTACAGGTCGAAAGGGAGGTCTCAGATCGGAGGACATTGTGACGGTTCCGTTGCTGTCAATTCAGAATGCTCGGCGGCAGACATTTACCGTTGCAAAAACAGGCTATAGCTTTAGCTTTGCTCTTGACCCAAGGCTTGCTCAGCACACCACCCATTAGCCTAACAATGCCCAACAGCGTTTTTCCATTCTGCTTCTATTGGGAAACTCCTAGCAGCTGCCCTTGCCCGCAGTTGTCAACACTGTAGCCGACCTGTAGCCAATGGTAGCAACTGTTCCAAGGGAATGGTTCTCAGGCTGCAGGATGTCTATTCCCCAGACAGGGCCATTGATATTGATCTTGAGTATCTGTAGTTTTTTCCAGCAACGCTGACTGGAGCCAATAGAGGTGTTTTTGCACAGCCGGGATCCAACTGACCGATCCCCAGGGCTCTCTAAGGGCTGGATTGCATTCCCTCAGCCAAGGGGATCCATTCAGCCATCTTGAAGCTCATCGCTTAGGCAGGCGTTGCCCACACCTGCGGAGTGAAGCTGCCGTGTAGGCCATAGGGAATGTGGTGCCGCAATGGGATCCGCGCAACCGGGCCGGCTGTCAGGTCGGCTGCTTCTAGGATCACCACTTGAGAGCGCTGGCTGGCCGCATCAAAAACCACCGTCACGATCCACCCTGCCTCTTCTCCCTGGTCTTCTGGATTGGGGATGAACACCGGTTCTCCCACAAAGCCGCGGGGGGCAAAGCTGTACTGCTGCGTGCGGCCTGTGGCGGTATCCAGCTTGAGGATGGCCTGTAGGGGAGCATTGGGGCCGGGGGCATGGGTGGCCCCGATGTAGATGTAGCGGTGGGATCCCCCCATTCGAGCCGGGTGGATGGCCGGAAACTCCACCGAGCGATCCAGCAGCAGTTCCCGCTTCACGCTGCCCCCCTTGGGATCCAGATAGAACCGCCACAGCTTGCCCGCCGGAATCTGGGCAAAGTCAATCTGCAGGTAATCGGCATCCGGCTCCAGGGCAGGGTAGTTCTCATAGAGGACGGCATCCACCACAACCCGATCCCCGACTTCGTAGCCGTTGACAAAATGGAAAACAAACCCCGGCTCCGCTTCCAGTTGCAGCGGCTCGTCGCCCTGGGGAAAGAGCCAGATGCGGGTCGGCTCCCCCGGTTTCAAGGTCAAACAGGTGCCCGCCGGTTGCCAGCCCAACACAAACGGCAGGGGGTTGAAAGCCAAGGGATTTTGGAAAAAGATACGGTAGCGGGGTGTCCAGACAAAATCGTGCAGGAAGGCAAAACCGGGCAGGCGGTAATCCCGCTTTTCCACCAAGCGCCCGCGCGAGTCCAGACGATAAAACAGCAACGTGGAGTTCTGGGCAGCCCGCACCCCAAAGGCGATGAGATCTCCCGTGTGGGGATCCCGCCGGGGATGGGCAGTGAAAGGCTGGCTGGCCGAGATCCCTCCTGCAAACGTTTCGATCCCCTCGGTGGCCAAGGTGGCCGGGTTCAGCCGGTAAGGGGCACTGGCCTCCCACAGGGCCAGCAGCTTGTCTCCCTGGTAGATGACATTGGTGTTGGCGGGATTTTTAAACCGCAAGTCGAGAAAGTTGCTCCACCAGCCGCCCGGCTTTTGGGTGCCAAACACCCCTCGGTAAAGCACCCGACCGGCTTTTTCCTCTGCTTCAAACTCGCGGGTGCGCACAAACCGGTTGCGAAAATGAACCTTCCCCTCCACAAAGGTGATGGCGCAGACCATGCCATCGCCATCGAACGGGTGTCCGTAGCGCTGGGATCCCACCTCCAGCTTGCCCGGGCCGTTGCGAAACAGGGTTCCCCGCAACCCTGCCGGGATCCGTCCTTCGATCTCCGTAATCCAATAGTCGTACTCCTGGGATAGGGAGCGATAGCCCAATTGCCAGTCGGTGGTGCTGTAGGGAAGGGAAGCGACGCTGACCATGGAAGATCTGCATGCAACGCCCTCTATTGTTGCTTAAACTTTTGTGAAGTCGCCAGTTTTTCTGGGCCGGGATAGCCACCTTGGTTGGGATCCCCAAGATGGAGTCGCCCCGATTCGACTATGGTAGGAAATGCCCCCGAAGCGCCTGACAGGATAGACAGCACCCATGTTTGATGCCCTCTCCGAGAAGTTGGAATTGGCCTGGAGAAAGCTGCGCGGCCAGGACAAGATCACCGAAACCAACATTCAAGAAGCTCTGCGGGAGGTGCGGCGAGCCCTGCTGGATGCGGATGTCAACTTGCAGGTGGTGAAGCAGTTCATCGAGGATGTGCGGGAAGCTGCCCTGGGATCCGAGGTCATCCTGGGGGTGACGCCGGATCAGCAGTTCATCAAGATCGTCCACGACGAGCTGGTGAAAGTGATGGGGGAAGCCAACGTGCCCATTGCCCAAGCGGAGCAGCCTCCCACCATTGTCCTCATGGCCGGTTTGCAGGGATCCGGGAAAACCACCACCTGCGCCAAGTTGGCTCTGTATTTGCGCAAGCAGGGCAAGAAGTCTCTCATGGTGGCCGGAGACATCTACCGTCCGGCGGCCATCGACCAGCTCAAGACGCTGGGCCAGCAAATTCAGATCCCCGTTTTCGACCTGGGCAAAGCAGATCCCGTCGAGATCGCCCGGCAAGGGGTGGAGGCGGCCCGACAGCAGGGCTACGACTACGTGATTTTGGACACTGCCGGTCGTTTGCAGATTGACCTGGAGATGATGGCGGAGCTGGAGCGGATCAAGGCGGCGGTGCAGCCCCACGAGATCCTGCTGGTGGTGGATGCCATGATCGGCCAAGAGGCGGCCAGCCTTACCCGAGCCTTCCACGAGCGCCTGGGCATCACTGGGGCCATCCTCACCAAGCTGGATGGGGATACCCGCGGTGGAGCCGCCCTTTCCATTCGCCAAGTGTCCGGTCAGCCCATCAAGTTCATCGGTGTTGGCGAAAAGGTGGAAGCGCTGGATCCCTTCTACCCGGATCGCATGGCCTCCCGCATTCTGGGTATGGGGGATATCCTCAGCTTGGTGGAAAAAGCTCAAGAGGAAATCGACCTGGGAGATGCCGCCAGCATGGCGGAGAAGATGATGACCGCCCAGTTTGATTTCACCGATTTCCTCAAGCAGATGCGCCTAATTAAACGCATGGGATCCTTGGCAGGGCTGCTGAGACTGATGCCAGGGATGGGCAAAATCAGCGAGGAACAACTGCAAAAGGGACAAGACCAACTGGCCCGCGCCGAAGCCATGATCAACTCCATGACCCCCGAAGAGCGGCGCAACCCGGATCTGTTGGCCCGCAGCGTCAGCCGCAAACGACGGGTGGCCCGCGGATCTGGCCACAAGCTGGAGGATGTCAGCCGACTGGTCAGTGATTTTCAACGCATGCGCGACATGATGCGCAACATGGGCATGGGTGGCGGTTTTCCCGGTATGGGTTGGGGGGGTGGGCGTACCTCTCTTCCCGGCGGGGATCCCAGTTGGCGCGGACGTTCAACGGCCTCTCCCTCTCGGCAACAGCCCAGCCGCAAACCGGGCAAAGGTGGGGGCAAAAAAGGGGGCGGCAACCGCGGATTTGGGGGCAAGTAGGATAGGATTATGCCCTTCCACGTTGTTTTGGTTGCCCCAGAGATCCCGGCCAACACGGGGAATATCGCCCGCACCTGTGCAGCCACCGATACGCCTCTCCATCTGGTGGATCCTCTGGGGTTTCGCCTTTCGGATCGCTACCTCAAGCGGGCGGGGCTGGACTACTGGCAGCATGTCCAACTGTATCGCTACCCCTCTTGGTCTGCTCTGGTGCAGGCCCACCCTGAGGCCCGGTTCTGGTGTTTTAGCGTGCGCGGCAAAGCCCTTTATACGGAAGTAACCTATCAGCCGGGAGACTGGTTGGTGTTCGGTAGCGAAAGCCGGGGGTTGGATCCTCTGTTCTTGGAAACCTATCCCAGCGTGCGCATCCCACTGCGGGGGCCGGTGCGCAGCCTGAACCTCAGCAATGCCGTAGCGATTGCCCTTTTTGAGGCGCTACGTCAGCAGGGATCCCTGACAAAAGAATAAGTGGTCGGGTTGGCCCTGATATAATAGCTACTTCTCCCCGTCAGGAAGATGTGTGCTCTGCAGTATCTGCGCCCCGACTTGCTCTACCTCAAGCCCTACGACGCCGTGCCTGCCCCGGCTGCCGACAAGCTGGATGCCAATGAGTTCCCCCTCGATTGGCCGGTGGGCTTCAAGCAGAAGCTCTCCCTCCTTTGGGAAAAGGGGATCCCCAGCAACCGCTATCCCGATGCCCACCACCGGGGCCTGAAGCAGGCCATCGCCGCCTATGCCGGAGCGGAGCCAGAGCAGATCAGCCTGGGCAATGGGTCGGATGAGCTGATCCGCTCCCTGCTGATTGCCACCTGTCTGGGCGGGCGGGGCGGCATTTTGGTGGCAGAGCCCACCTTCTCCATGTACGCCATCCTGGCCCAGAGCCTGGGGATCCCGGTGGTGCGAGTTCCCCGCGACCCGGAGACGTTTGCTCTGGATCTGGAGCGCTGTCAACAAGCCTTGAGGGAGCATCCGATTCGGGTGGTGTGCCTGGTGGATCCCAACTCGCCGACGGGGAACGGCCTGACGGCTGCAGAGTGGGAGTGGGTGGAAGGGCTGCCCGAAGAGATTCTGGTGATTTTGGATGAGGCCTATTTTGAGTTCAGCCGGCACACAGCCCTGCCCAAGTTGGCAGAGCATCCCAACTGGGTGATTTTACGCACCTTTTCCAAAGCTTTTCGTCTGGCGGCCTATCGGGTGGGTTATGCCGTAGGTCATCCGCAGCTTGTGCAGGTGTTGGATGGGATCCGCCTGCCCTACAACCTCACGGCCCTTTCTCAGTGGGCGGTTCAGATGGCTTTGGAGCATGCCGAGGAGCTTTTGGCCGACGTGACGCTAATTTGTCAGGAGCGGGAAGCCCTTTATCGAGCTCTGCAGGAGCTGCCAGGGGTGCGGGTGTGGCCCAGCCAAGCCAACTTCCTCTACTTCCGGGTGGCCGGCTGGGATCCCCAAGAGCTGCAGCGGGCCTGGCAGGAGCTGGGGACTGGTGTGCGCTACACGGGTGGGGGGCTGCGTCTGACGGTGGGCACCCCTGAAGAGAACCGACGGGCCTTGGAGCGCCTGCGCCAAATCCTGCAATAGGCCTCCCGGCCTGCGTT
The DNA here is from genome assembly GCF_047461695.1 of Synechococcus sp. R6-7. Classification (NCBI taxonomy): domain Bacteria; kingdom Bacillati; phylum Cyanobacteriota; class Cyanophyceae; order Synechococcales; family Synechococcaceae; genus Synechococcus; species Synechococcus sp. R6-7. The sequence continues at coordinate 4,369 of NZ_JANSHS010000490.1, read as the reverse complement.
CGGAGCCAGCCTAGGTGGATGGGTCGGCGCGCGAAAAGCGCTGGATCAAGCTGTGCACCTGCTGCAAGTGTCGTTCGTCCAGATGCTCCAGCGCCTGGGCGATTTCCGCTCTGAGTCGGCTCTGGGTGTCGGTTTGGGCCCGCTGCAGCAGCCAACTTTGGACAGGGCTGGGGTGCTCCACAAAGTCAAGCGCCCAGGGATCCCGTTCGTCCAGCTCAGGTTCTGCCTGGGGCAGCTGCTCCCTCCAACGCTCTTGAGCCTGTCGAAACTCCTCCGCCAAACGATCTGTTGGGCGCCCCTCCGCTTGGAGAACCTCTTGATACCTTTGGTGGGTCACCAGCCAGCGCTGCCGAATTTGAGAGCGTTGCTGCCTGGTCAGCCTGCCGGTTCTGCTTTCGGTGAAGCGCTCGTAAAACCTGAGCGTGTCTCGGTAGTGGCCCAATCGCTCACAAGCCAAGCCTACCTCCAGGGGCTGTAGCCACCAGGCCCGCTCCATCTGTGTGCTGGTAACCACTTCCTGCAGAAAATCTCGCAGCCCAGGGGATTTGCGCCTTAAGTCTTCCCAGTTGGTCCGGATATCCCGGGCCATGGCAGCCACCAGCTCGTAGTCATGTCCCCGCTGCCACGCCTGAGGATGGGCCTGCACCGTTTTCCAGAGCTTCTCCCACTCTCGGCACTGGATCAGAACTCGCAGCATCAGCGGCCAGTCTTTCAAGCGCTCCAGACTGGTGACGACGTCGCCGATGTACTCTGCCCACTCGCCTGTGAGGGGACGTCCTGCCTCTTGCCATCGGTCCAGCACCACCGAGTCTTGGCGGTCTTTGGATAGCCACCTCACCTTGCCGGGAAGGGGTTCCAGGTGGATCTTGGCCCGGTAGTAGGGGGAATGCTCCGTTTGGCCCCCCTGATCCCAAACCTCTACCGCCCGCTCAAATTCCTGCCGATAGAAGTGACAGATACCCCAAATCTTGTAGTACTGATTCGCGAACGGCTGCCGCTGGCCGAGAAAGGCCAGACGTCCCTTCAAAGCCTCAAGGGTCTCTTGCAAAAACCAGCTGCGGGCCTCTTCCTGGGGGCAGAAAGTTCCCAAGTTGTTGAGAACTTGCTCAAGCTCTGCCAAAAATTGCTGTACACACTCTTTCCAGGTGGAATCCGTTCGTGTAAGCGGGACGAAGTCCCTATCTTTGGGGCTGACTTCAACGCTCAGCCAATCTCGCACCCGCACCAGTTGTCGAAAGCGCTCTGCAGGCTTGGCGGAGTTTTTTTGCACCACCACCATCAAGTCCACCAAGGGGCTGTAGTCTGGGATCCCAGGACATCCGGCAAAGTAGGCGGCGTTACGCTGCAGCTCCAACCAGGCCTTCCCTCTCCAAAAGCACTCCCAGGCTTCTCGTTTAAGATTTTTGTTGGGCAAAGCAGACTGCTCCAGGCTCAGGAACTTTTGCCCTGCGGAAACGTAATCCCTCTGGAGCTTGAGGAGCCAGGCCTGACATTCCTGTTCTAGAGGTGGTTTTTTTGCCTTCCGCGCCAGAGTTTGAACATCCTCCAGAAGTTTGAGGTTGCCCTCCTCGATGCCGCGCCTGAGAAGCTCAAGAGCTGCCTCCTGCAGATCTTCCAAGCTTGTATTGGTCCAGTACTGGATATTGATGCCTTTGACAGGGTAACCCAATACCGGTGGGTCGGTCTCCCATTCCGACCGATCCGGTTGCAGAGAAGGATGATCGAGCCAAGAGTTGGATTCTAAGCTTGGATCCCAGAACTCCCGCCAACCGGCAGAGGTGTCCACAATGGCCAGGGCCTCGATGGGGCGGGTAATGCCGACATACAATTGGTTGAGAAAATAATGGAGTTGCAGGGATATCGCCTCCCCAGCTCCTCGGGCGTAATAATTAAGCTGCCGGTTAAAGTTTTGTCGATAGGCGTTTCCAAACTTGTAGAGGATAACTTTTTTGAACTCCATTCCCTTAACAGACGTAGCAGTTTGCAGGAGCGGTGGTTTAAGATTCTGCTTCAATTCCTCGGCAAAGATCTTCTGGAGTTCGGGATCCTGACGCACGTAGTTCAGCTCCTCTCCCACAGGACAGGGTAAGATACAGACTGTTCCTGTGAGATCACTAAGCATTTTTCTAAGCTCATCTTCGATTAAGTTTCTTTCCTGACCATCCAGCACAAACCTTTGAACCGGCATGCCCTGCTCATGGGGACGCCAGGGCTGTTGGGGATAGATTTCTCGACTCTTGCTGAGAACTCGCCGCCACAGGTTGACTACATTGCTAAAACGAGTAACTTGTGGATTGCTGCGATAGTTGTTTCTCAGCTCCTGCGGGCCTGCAATCTCAAAGGGATGGCTCGGCAACAAGTAGGCGCGGATATGCTCGTAGAGATATTTTTTCAGAGCAGCCCAACGAAATCCCGTCGGGTTAATGGTTTGCAAGGGATCCCCGGCAAAGGCATAGGGCAGGCGATCAATAGCCCAATCCAACTTGTATTTTCCCCAAGGAGATAAGCAAAAAATGATATTCAGCTCAAGTTGGGTAAAGTCCTGAACCTCATCGCAAAAAATGACTGGATGAATAGGATTAAGAGTGCCATTTTGCAGCACATCTCTGGCCAAATCTTGGTCATCCCAGTAGCCCTCATGGGTGGTTCGATCCCGGTAACCCGGCCAAATCTCTTCGTAAATCCGCTCGAAGGCTTCTTCATCCACACTGCGGTCGGCCTCAGGCAATTCTCGGTAGCTATCGGGATCCAAATAGTCACTGACCTCATAGCCTTTGATCAGCGTGCGAATGGTGTGCCAAGCCAGCTCTACATCGCGGCGACCACAATACCAGCTCTGAAATCGATAAAAATTGACATACCGATCCGGTTGGTAGCGTTCTTGCCGCTCGGCAGGAAGGCAGTTCAGCAGGTAATCCTGAAAAGTGCTAAAAAAAGCTTGACACTGCTGAATTTCCTCCGTGGAGAAGCTGCACCCCTCCTCCCGATAGCGGTGGCTGATGCGCAAAATTGAACTTACCCTGTCGCGGGCTTGCTGCACCAAGCTTGGGCTATAGGTCAAAAAGAGAGGGCGGTACTCAAGAGGTCTCTGTTTTGAAGTTTTGAGGTAGTGGCTGCAATAGTCGGCAAAGCGGTAGTACAACATCAGAGATTTGCCACTCCCGGCCCTTCCGTTGATCAGTAGGGGCATGGATGTACTCTGCAGGATTTCTTCCTCCTCCATGGACAAAGCCAAATTTCCCTCTGTGATCTCCTGCATTTCCAACCAAATGGTCTCATCCGCCACCATGTAGTCGGGGTAGGCGCGACGGGCGTACCGCTTCCACACCTCCAAAGGTTGCGGGTGCTGGAGAATGTCTGGCTGCTTGGCTTTCATCCCAAAGAGGCAGGTTTGGCATCCCAGCTCAAACCGTTCCTTTTGCTCTGGGGCGTGGTCGTAAACTCCAATGAGAAATGGAAACAATCTCCCTGGCTGCTCCCAGACTTGTACCAAGCTGACGGCCAGATACAGGGATCCCTCCTGCCAGCATTTGACCTCTGCCTCCAGATAAAACGGCGGGAGCTGCCGGTAGAGCCTGCCTTCAATGTCATCTACCAAGCGGGATACTGCTTGGTAAGCCTGGCGCCGCTGCTCTGGAGAAAGGGCCCGTACTTGCCGAACCCATTCCCCACTTTCCAACACCAGCCGCTCCTGCGGATTGGGAGCATTCAAGAACTGTGTCCATTCATACAGCTCGTCGGGCAGAGGGGGGAGATGGTTTGGCGGATCCCCTGGTTCGTGCCGCTGCGCCAGCCACGCCTGCAAACGGTCATCGGGCACCCAGCTCCGCACCCGTTCTTGATAATCCGGATCTCGCCGTCGGTCTAAGAACTCCCGGTATTCGTGACTGCCTCTCGGCCAGAGGCCAAACAAAACCAGAACGGGTACCTCGCCTACATAGCGCAGCTCCCCCACCAAGCGAATGTTGTTGCGGAGATTACGCTTCCAGTAAGGGTAACGAACGTCAAACAACTGGCTCAAAAGGGTGCGACCCCCCTCTTCCAGCCGTTCTATCAATGCTTCTAGGTTGCACTGGGTTCTGCTTCCCAGAAACTCCTCCGGGCAATATACATACATGGGATCCCGCCGGGTATACTTGGAAGCCATCCTAGTGCCGGACTACTGGCGAAAATTGCCGCTGTGCCAAAAGTCTTAATTTTTTTCATAATCCCCACGTAGCCCACAACTACCTATGTAGCCATTTGCAAACTCACAAAACATCTCGATTCAATTCAAGCTTTTGTGAAATGCAAGGACTCCGTCCCGCTGACGCGTTCGCGTTAGCGTCGCGTAGCGACAAAGGACTCCGTCCCGCTGACGCGATCAGCA
>NZ_JANSHS010000489.1:0-9975 GCF_047461695.1 Synechococcus sp. R6-7 | reverse complement strand
GTGCGGGGCTCCTGCGATTTCTAGCTGAATGTCCAACTGCCCATAACGAGATGTTTTGGACTACGGAGTGCAGAATAGACCAATAAACAGAACAGTGTCCAAATCAATTCAGATTACTCTCGCTGTTTTCGTTCATGGCTGCAGGGATCCAATGGGCAGGCTGCGCCTGGGCAAACACCTGCACTTCAGTGCTCATTTTGCGCAGTTGGCGGGCTAACTTGATTGCCTTGTCGCGGGGAAGGGGTGGGCTCACCACCGCCGGCAGACAGCCCAATAGGGGTTTCAGGGCCGTTTTGGGCAGGCGTGCGTAGAACGATAAAGCCGAGAGGATCTCCTCTTCAAAATAGGGGTTGCGATACTCTAGGAGGCGCACCTGATACAGCTCTGGGGGAAGAGGCCGTCCTTGGGTTAAGCGAATCAGGGATTCCACCGTTCCCATCACATAGAGTTGATCGCCTTCTTTCAACGGGGTCTTGCCCTCTTTTTGCCAGATCTTGGGAAAAACACAGGGTTTCTCCGGTCGGGAGCGATGCAGCAAGATCACCAGGTCATAGTCCTGGGCCAGTTGGCGCAAGGATAGCCCCAGGTAGTGGCAATCGGCCGAGACCTCCAGCAGCGTCACCAGCAGAGTTTCCCCCTGCCAAGCCAGGGTGCCGTAGACGGATCCCACCAGTGCTGCTGTGGCAAAAGCCCGTGCCCCCAACCCGGTAGCGCTGTAGCTGATCCCCAGGGTCTGCATGTGGCGCTGCATGCGAGCCGCCAATTCGGGATCGGTAACCCGCAAAATGGTGCGGATCCCCGGCTGCAGGCTGTGGGCCGTCAGGGCCGTCTCCAGGTTGGTGAGATCGTCAGGGGTGGTGCAGATCAGGCAGCGGCTGCCTTGAATGCGAGCCTGCTGCAGCGTGCTTGCCAGGGCATAATCCCCACGAACCACCACCGCTCCCTCCCGTTCCGCTGCCTCCAAGAGAGGGTTCTCGCTATTGGGATCCACCACCACCACCTCGTAGCCCATCTGCCGCAACAACTGCAGCACCAAATAGCTCAGCCGCCCCAACCCTGCGATCACCACATGATCCTCTTTGGGCATACGGGCAGCCCGACCCAAGCCAAAGCGACTGCTCACCAATTTGTCGGTCACCAAGCCGTAAATCAACCCCACCAGGGCAGCCCCCACCAAGGTCATCATCACCGCCAGCACCTTCACCCCCAGCGGTGTTTCCGGCTGTTGAAAAGCCTCAATATCCCCGTAGCCCCCTGTCAGCACCACGATCGTCAGCAAAAGCCCCTCGATGAGGGGTTTGCCGATCATCCTGAAGTTGATCACCCCCAGCACCAGCATGGCCCCCAAGGTGAAGGTGAGGGTGCGCACGATGGGCTTGACCTGTAGGAGTCCCTGCACTCCTCTGCGCAGCCAAGACCCAAGGGATCCCCGCCCCAACGACCTGCCTTGCCGTTGTTGTCGCTTGTCCTGCATCTGGCCGCTGGCCCAGCGCTGTGCCCGTGAGGAGCCCCGTCGCCCGTTGCGTTCCAACAGTTGCAGGTAGGCTCTGGGATCGCAAATGACCAAAACGCGATCCCCCTCCAGCAGCTCTGCCTCGTGGTCAAAGTCGTCGAAAACTCGCTGTTTGGAAAAGTTAGAAAGCCCATCCACCGGGTAATGAAACAGCACCCGCGCCCCAAAAGTTTCCTCCAGCTCCGAGAGGGGCATATGCAGCAGGCGGGAGTTGTATCCGATGGTCAGCTCTACCACGTTCCAGAGGGTGGTCTCTCGGTCTGAGACAAAGTAAGCCGGATCTGCCAGCTCTGGCGGAAGCGTGGCCGGCTGGGCTTCCAGCTGGGGCAGCTCAAAGTAGCCAACAAATTCGTCGGAAACAGCCTTAAGGGCAAAAGCCGGGGCAGCCAAAGCCGCCACCGATAGGGAAAAATGCTGCGGCAAAGCCGAGTCGAGATAGCGGGCAAGGCTGTGGTTGAACAGACGGGAGACGACACGCACCTGTGGATTGAGATCTCGAATCAGCAAAGCCAGCTCGAAATTGGCTTGGTCGCTGTCCTCCAGGAGCAGCGCCACCCTAATCTGCTCGATCCCAGCCCGCTGCAACACCCCCGGCTGGCGGGGATCCGCCTGTAGGTATTGCCACTGCTCTTCCAAATGAGGGGGCAGATCGGGAGCAACTACTACAGCGCGATGTCCAAAAGCTTCTAGGGCTTGGAGAGTGAGCTCCACCAAATCGTTGTAGCCGCAGACCAGGATAGAGACACCTGGATCCCTGCTATTCTCTTGCACCTGTGCATGAGGCGATCTCGAAAGGGAGCTCACCATAGCTCTGTCATCTACCCTGCTCCCTTTATACCCGAAGCCTCTTCAGCTTTCGCGAGTGCTGTCAATACCGCTGACCGCAAAGCCCTGGGTAGAGACCCGTTGCTCAACAAGACCGGCTGCGTTGCTGGCCATCTCGAGTGCTGTCGAGAACAGGGGGAAGTTGGCCAGTTCCATCCCAAAGGGTGAGAGATGAGAAAAACTTCTAAGAGCTTGACCCGGTACTTGAGATCCTCTATCATTGCCCCAAGGCGAGGTTCTTGAATAAAAGTCTCAATAAAGCTGGCCTAAGATGAGGGTCAACAGAGTGAGATTTGCGGGAACCGCCTTTGTCCTTTGGGCGTAGCTTTCAGGTTTTTTCTCAGAGAGAGGCATGGCCAGCTTGGCCGGTGGAGCTGTGTCTCTTGAGATGTTTTTGAACTTAGGAGTTGGGTATGCGCTTATCGCGACGGCAATTTGTCAGTGGAGCCACGCTAGGTTCTGCGGCTCTGGCAGCAGGGTCTCTTCTGCGTCCGGCCCATGGCGCCAATCGGGAAGTGAACCTCTACACCTCGCGGCACTACGGTACAGACGAGAAATTGTACGAACTTTTCCAGCAGAAAACGGGCATTACCGTGAATTGGGTGCAGGGCAACGCCGATGAGATCGTCCAGCGCATCCGCAGCGAGGGATCCAACAGCCCCGCCGACATCTTCATGACGGTGGATGTTGCCCGGTTGTGGCGCGCTCAGAACGAGGGCTGGTTTCAACCCATCCAGTCGGAGACGCTCTCCAAAAATATTCCCGAGTCTCTGCGGGATCCAGAGGGGTACTGGTTTGGCCTCACCAAGCGGGCGCGGGTGATCATGTACAACAAAGACAAGGTGGATCCCAAGGAGTTGTCCACCTATGAGGACTTGGCAAACCCCAAATGGCGGGGCAAGGTGCTCACCCGCTCCTCCAGCAACGTTTACAGCCAATCCTTGACGGCTTCGATCATCTTGGCCCACGGGATCCCGGAAACAGAGCAATGGGCACGGGGTTTAGTAGCCAATTTTGCTCGTCCGCCGGAAGGGGGAGACACGGATCAGATCAAGGCCGTGGCCGCCGGAGTGGGAGATGTGGCTCTGGCCAACACCTACTATTTGCCCCGTTTGATCAAATCCGACAATCCAGAAGAGCGCGCCGTAGCCGAGAAAATCGGCGTCTTCTTCCCCAACCAGCAGGATCGTGGCACCCACGTCAACATCAGCGGGGCCGGCATTCTGAAAACAGCTCCCAACAAAGACGCGGCCATCCAATTTTTGGAGTTTCTCTCCGGGCCAGAGGCGCAGGCCATTTTTGCCCAGAGCAACAATGAGTACCCGGTACTGCCCGGGGCTGAGATCGACTCGGTGGTGGCCAGCTTTGGCACCTTTAAGGAAGATACGATCAACGCCGCCAGCATTGGCCGCGTCACCCCTGATGCCCTAAAGGTAATGGATCGGGCCGGTTGGAAGTAGATCAGGCCTCCAGGACAGGCCCTGAGTGCAGCCTTTCATTGCTTGACGCCGTGAACGTTAAGCAGCTTGACGGTTCTTGGCCAAGCGTCGATACTCTAGGAGGGCGTTGCTTCCGTTCGAGGCCGCTCAGGCGTCCTGTCTTTCTTTTTCAAAAGCTTCTGGAGGTTTGCCAAATGAAACAACTGCGAACAGCAGGCTTGTTCTTGCTCCTGCTTTCTTTAACTTCTTTCTACACCAATAGCCCGGCAAAGGCAATTGAAAACCTTCCCGAAAAGGCTCCTGTTCCAAAGCGGGATCTGCTTTTGACCACAGAAAACGGCGTCAAAATCTACAATGGTGGGTTTGGCTCTGGCCTTGCCTTTGATGGCCAATATTTTTATGTGCTCACCGATCGCGGTCCCAATATTGATGGAGCTGAGTCAAACGACAAGATTTTCCCTAAGCCAGACTTTACCCCTCAAGTTGCCAGATTGTCTTTGGACGGCAAGGGCTTCAAGTTGGACAGGGTCATCCTGCTGCAAGACGAGACAGGCAAAAATCTCACCGGGATCCCCAATCCATCTGACTCGGGGGGAACGGGAGAGAATGCCTACGATCTCAGCGGCAAGCAGCTTGCGCCGGATCCCAAAGGTATCGATCCAGAGGGGATCGCGGTGGCCAAAGATGGAAGCTTTTGGGTTGCCGACGAATACGGACCTCACTTGATCCATTTTGATTCCAATGGCAAGGCCATCGAGTGGCTAAATCCTTTTGGAAGTGGAGTTGGCGGCAAAAAGCTTCCAGAAGTTTACAAAAATCGGCGCCCCAATCGCGGCATGGAGGGGCTAACTCTGACGCCCGATCAGAAATACTTGGTCGGCATCATGCAGTCTCCGCTTTTGAACCCCAACAAAGATGTTCAAAAGACCGCAACTGTTTGCAGGATACTCTTCTATGAACTGGCCACGGGCAAGTTCAAAGAATACCTCTATCCTTTAGAGGGAACTGGCACCGCTGTTAGCGAAATTGTCGCCATTACCGACACAACCTTCCTGGTTCTCGAACGGGATGGCAAAACGCCGGGAGAGGACAAAGAGGTTACGAAGAAGATCTACAAAATCGATACTGCCGCTGCCACGGATGTCTTTGATCCTGGTCCAAATGGCCTGCTGGTTAACGGCAAGACTCTGGAGCAGTTAACCCAAGAGGAAATCATTGCAGCGGGGATCAAGCCCGTTTCCAAAGAAGAAGTATTTGACATTATGTCGATCCCCAATTATCCCCACGACAAGCCCGAGGGGTTGGCCATTCTCAACTCAACTACCCTAGCGATAGTTAACGACGACGACTTTGGCATCGTCTCGGAAAAGGGCGCGGTTCAAGAAAAAACTATGCCTTACCTTGGTAACAAGCAAGACGAGAACATCGTTTATTTCGTTAAGCTGCCCAAGAGCTTGTTTTGAGAGAAAACTTGGTTGGGGATCCCTGGAGGATCCCCTTTTCTTCCCCAGGAGTTGCTCAAGAGGTAGCTCCCGCCTGTTGAGATGGACAAAGAGATGAGGTTGAAGTTGTTGAGCAAATCTCTGCCGGGAAGTGGCTTCTTTCCTCTGAACGGCTGGGCGCTTCTGACTCTGACCCTCAGCGGTCTCATTCTCGTTCCTGTCCTTACGGTGTTGCTCAGCCTTTTTGCGGACGAGCGGCAGGTTTGGGAGCACCTGGCCGATACGGTCTTGGGGCTTTATGTGCGCAATAGCCTGGTGATGATGGCTGGGGTGGCGGCGGGGGTCATCCTGGTGGGCAGTGGCACTGCCTGGCTGGTGACCATGTGTCAGTTTTGGGGGCGGGCCTGGCTGGAATGGATGCTGGTGTTGCCCTTGGCGGCCCCCACCTATGTGTTGGCCTACGCCTACACCGATTTTTTGCAGGTAACCGGCGGTTTCCAGATCTGGCTGCGGCGGATTACGGGTTGGGGGATCGGCGACTACTGGTTCCCCAACATTCGCTCGTTGTGGGGGGCGATCCTGCTGCTGATCCTCACCCTCTATCCCTATGTTTATCTCTCGGCCCGGCTGGCCTTTCAGGAGCAATCGGTGGCCTGCTTAGAGGTAAGCCGCTCCTTGGGCTACGGGCCTTGGGCCAGCTTTTTCAAGGTGGCTTTGCCGCTGGCCCGACCGGGGATCGTGGCCGGCTGTCTGCTGGCCTTGATGGAAACCCTCAACGATTTCGGCACCGTCAGCTATTTCGGGGTAGATACCTTTACAACCGGCATCTACCGCACCTGGACGGCCCTGGGCAATCCGGTGGCGGCGGCTCAGCTTTCGGCGCTGCTGTTGCTGCTGGTGTTGCTGCTGATAACGATGGAGCAGGTCTCCCGCCGGCGGGCGCGCTACTATCGCCAAGGGTTCAAACCCACCCCAACCCGTTACCGCCTACAAGGGATCCGGGCGGTGGGGGCTTGGCTAGCCTGTGGGATCCCAATTGGGCTGGGCTTCGTCGTGCCGGCCTTGATCCTGCTCCACATGACCCTGCGGCAGGGGGAGTTGGGTCGCCGCTTTTGGAGCTACGCCCAGAACAGCTTTTGGCTATCCACCATCACGGCTATCATTGCTGTTTCCGTGTCGGTGGTGGTGCTTTACGGGCTGCGCATGCAGGGGCTAGGACGGGCGGGATCCCCGTGGGGCCTGCGGCTGGCAGTGCAGTTGTCTTCTCTGGGCTATGCGCTGCCTGGGGTGGTGATTGCAGTGGGGGTTCTGATTCCCCTAGGGTGGTTGGATCAACTGCTGAGCTACCTGCGGCAGGTGGTGCTGCAACAGCCACCTGGCCTGGTGATCAGTGGCACCCTCACGGCTTTGGTGTTCGGCTACCTGGTGCGGTTTTTGGCCGTGGCTTTGGCCACCGTCGAGGCCACGCTGCTGCGCATTCCCCCCAGTTTGGATGAAGCGGCCCGCAGCCTGGGACAGGGATCCCTGGGCACCCTGTGGCAGGTGCATTTGCCCTTGATGAGGGGTGGCCTCTTGGGGGCTATGCTGCTGGTATTTGTGGATGTGATGAAGGAGCTGCCGGCCACGATGGTGCTGCGGCCCTTCAACTTCGACACCTTGGCGGTGCAAACCTACCGCTTGGCAGCCGATGAGCGTCTCGCGGAGGCAGGGGCACCGGCTTTGGCCATTGTCTTAGTGGGGATTTTGCCGGTGGTTCTGCTCAACTCCCAGATGGCGCGGCAACGCAACCTCGGCTCCTCAGGGGATCTCCTTTGAGAACCCTACAAGGCCTCCGCTCCGGCCACCACCTCCAGGATCTCCTGGGTAATAGCCGCCTGGCGAGCTTTGTTGTAGGCAAGACCCAGCGTGCGAATGAGCTCGCTGGCATTGTCGCTGGCGTTGTTCATGGCCGTCATGCGAGCTGCCAATTCGCTGGCCGCCGCCTCCTGCAAGGCCCGTAGCAACTGGTTGTTCAGGTACAGCGGCAGCAGTGCATCCAAAATCTGCACGGGATCCTGCTCAAAGATCATGTCCTGAGGTGGGGCCGAGACCGCTGCGATGACTTTGCTGCGCTCGACAGTAAACTCTCCGCCCCGCACCAAAAGACGAAAAATTTCATCGTCTTGAGTGGCCAACCGCGACGGATCGAGGGGCAACAGGGATTGCACCACCGGACGGGAGCTGATCAAAGAGACAAAGCGGGTATAGAGCAGCTCTACCTTGTCCACCTTCTCCGACAAGAAGGCCGAGAGGAGCTGATCCCCAATCTGGGCAGCCTCAGCCGCCGTGGGGATCTGCGACAAATTCACGTAGGTCTTGGCGATGGGAGCGGAGCGCCGCTGGAAATACTGCACCGCCTTGCGGCCCACCAGGTAAAGCTGCACCTGCTGCCCTGTCTCCTGCAGCTCGCGAACCCGCTCCTCGGTGCGCTTAATCACGTTGGCGTTGTAGGCTCCGCACAAGCCCCGATCCCCGGCCACCACCAACAGCCCCACCGTCTGGATGGGCCGCTGCTTCAGCAGAGGCAAGTTGACATCCTCCAGTCGCAGCCGCGTCTGCAGTCGATAGAAAACCTGGGCCAGCCGGTCGGCGAAGGGACGGGTGGCCATCACTTGCTCTTGGGCGCGCCGCACCCGAGCTGCTGCCACCAGCCGCATGGCCTCGGTAATTTTGCGGGTGTTTTTCACCGCCTTGATGCGATCGCGGATGCGCTTGAGGTTTGCCATAACCTACTCCCTCTATTTTGGTGGTCGACAGGGATCCGGGCCAGGAGAGATCCGCGTCACCCTAGGCCGCCTTGGCCACGAAGCTCTGCTTGAACTCTGTGATGGCCGTTTTCAAGATTTCTTCTGCCTCGTCGGTGAGTTGCTTGGTGGAGAGGACGATCTCGCCATACTTGGGATGGGTGGTGCCCAGGTAAGCCAAAAGGCCCTGTTTGAAGCTGGAGACCTTCTCCACCGGAATGTCATCCAAATAGCCTCGCGTCCCCGCATAGATAATGGCCACCTGCTGATCCAGAGACAGGGGAGAGTACTGTGGCTGCTTCAGCAACTCCTGCAGCCGTTGGCCGCGGGCCAGTTGCTTTTGGGTAGCCTCATCCAGGTCAGAGGCAAATTGGGCAAAGGCCTCCAGATCGCGGTATTGCGCCAGTTCCACCTTGATGGAGCCAGCCACCTTTTTCATCGCCTTGGTCTGAGCTGCCGAGCCGACGCGGCTGACGGAAATCCCGACGTTGATGGCCGGGCGGATGCCAGCGTTGAACAGATCCGATTCCAAGAAGATCTGCCCATCGGTGATGGAGATAACATTGGTGGGAATGTAGGCCGACACGTCATTGGCCTGGGTTTCCACGATCGGCAGTGCCGTCATGGATCCCTCTCCCAGTTGGCTGCTCAGCTTGGCGGCTCGCTCCAATAGCCGCGAGTGCAGGTAGAACACATCCCCAGGATAAGCTTCCCGACCGGGTGGACGGCGCAGCAGCAGCGACATTTGCCGATAAGCCACCGCCTGCTTGGAGAGGTCGTCATAGACCACCAGGGTGTGTTTGCCCTGGTACATGAAGTATTCAGCAATGGTGGCGCCACAGTAGGGGGCCAGCCACTGCAACGGGGCCGGGCTATCGGCGCCGGCAGCCACCACAATGCTGTAGTCCATAGCCCCTCGCTCGGTCAGGATGCCCACCACCTGGGCGATGGTGCTCTGCTTCTGACCAATGGCCACGTAAATGCAGATCACATCCTGCCCTTTTTGGTTCAGGATTGTGTCCACAGCAACGGTGGTCTTGCCGGTTTGGCGGTCGCCGATGATCAGTTCCCGCTGCCCCCGCCCGATGGGGATCAGGGCATCGATGGCGGTAATGCCGGTTTGCAGGGGCTCGTACACAGAGCGGCGATCGACAATGCCAGGTGCCGGAGATTCGATTAGGCGAGACTCCGTACACTGGATCGGGCCTTTGCCGTCGAGGGGGTTGCACAGGGGATCCACCACGCGGCCCAAGAGGGCTTCCCCCACCGGGATGCTGGCAATCTTGCCCGTGGATTTGACGGTGGATCCCTCTTGGATATTCCGCCCGGAGCCGATCAGCACGGCACCGATGTTGTCTTCTTCCAGGTTGAGGGCAATACCGGTGGTGCCATCCTCAAATTCCAGCAGCTCGCTGGCCATCACCTTATCCAAACCGTAGATGCGGGCAATGCCATCCCCCACCTGCAGAACTGTCCCCACATTGGAGACCTGCATCTCCTGGTTGTACTGCTCAATCTGCTGTTTGATGATGGTGCTGATCTCGTCTGGGCGAATGGTAGGCATAGCAGTCCTCTCAAGGTAACGGGAAGGGATCCTCAAAAAACAACTTAGGCCAACTGCAAGGCCAGCCGGCGCAACTGTCCACGCAAGCTGAGGTCGATCACCTGGGATCCAATCTTGATGACCACCCCTCCCAGCAGCTCCGGATCCTGAGTGGCTTGCAACTCCACACCGCTGGCCTGGGTGAAGTCCATCACCCGCTCGCGAATTGACTGCTGCTGAGCTTCCGTCAAGGGTATCGCCGTCGTCACCTCGGCCAGGACGATGTTCTGGAGCTTCCGCTGCAGATCCAAAAAGCGCCGGCAGACGGCCCCGAGAAACATGATACGGCGGCGGTCGGTCAACAACTTCAGCGCATTCAGCAGCAGAGGGTGGATCTGATCGGCAAATACTTGCTGCAGCAGGTTCTTTT
>NZ_JANSHS010000488.1:0-1410 GCF_047461695.1 Synechococcus sp. R6-7 | reverse complement strand
GGGTGTACTCCCAGTAAATTTTGGGAGCGTAGATGGAGGGGTGACGGTACAGCGCCAGGAACCGCTCGGCATTGCGGCCCTCCTGCGTGTAGTCCATTTCTTCGTAGAGGCGCCCGGCAAACTCATCGACGATGCCCACCAGGTCGCTGCGGATGCGGCGGAAAGTGCGTTTGGCCCAGGCGGCCAGGCTGCGGACAATATACATGTCGAGAGAGATGCGCCCAATCAAGTCGGGCCGCTGCACCTTGACGGCGACTTTCTCCCCGCTGTGCAAGTAGGCCTGGTACACTTGCCCCAAGCTGGCGGCGGCAATCGGCTCGGGGCTGATTTCTCGAAAGATTTTGTCTACGGGTTTGCCGATTTCCGACTCGATGAGGGCAAAAGCGATGGCATTGTCAAAGGGGGGCAGCTCATCCTGCAGTTTGGCCAGTTCCTCCAGAAACAGGGGCGAAACCAGATCGGGACGGGTGGAGAGGGCTTGGCCGATTTTGATGGCCGTCGGCCCCAATTCCGTGAGGATCTCCCGCAGCCGGGCCGCGTGTTTGGGGCGATTCTTCAGCTCTACTCCCCGCCAGCGATCCCAAAACACCCAGGCCAACAAGCCCAAAAAGGGGGTGATCAACTGAAACAGGCGCCGCACCACCAGATCCCAGCGCCCTCGATATTGCTTGGCCAACTGTTCTGGGTCATAACGCAGGCTCAACTCCGGTGCCACTCCCAGATTTGCTGGCGGGATGGTCATAACCGGAGAGTCCGCCGCTGCGGAACCCAAGTTATGCTGCCTCGCTGCTGTTGTCACTACCGGTGTTGACGGTGTTGCGCCCATAGATGCCCCAACGGATTCCGTAACACATCTTAACTTGCTGGCTCAGCCTGGCGACTCTTGGAGGCGGCCACCGGCCTGCTCGATTGGGCTTGAAAAGGCCGGCCAAACCTTCAGAAAAGGATCTTCATCCTCTCCCGGAGAAGGTGACAGCAGCCCACCTCTGGGGATCCCCACCAAAACTAGAATGGGAAAACTGCGCTCTCTGCCTCTGTGTCTGGATCTCCCCCTCTACGGCCTGCCGAGCCGAGTGTGACCGGATTTGCAGCCCTTAAGGCGCGCCACGTGCTGTTGGCCTTCTTGGTGATCAACCTGGGGGTAGGCTTGGGAGCCATCGCCTTGGCCCAGCTGTTTCATCTCCCATCTGACGATCCTCTGCTGGCCGACTTTGTCTATTGCGCTACATTTGTCCTCACCTGTATCTGGAGCTGGCGACGGGGGCAGCAAGCCCATCTGCAGATGAGACGGCTGTGGGGCAACTGGCGGGCTGCTATTCCTTGGGGATCCCTGCTGCGGGTGGTGCCGGCTTTGGTAGTGCTCTCCATCGGCACAACTTTAGTAAACTACCCGACTCCGACCGCTAAGCG
>NZ_JANSHS010000487.1:0-12700 GCF_047461695.1 Synechococcus sp. R6-7 | reverse complement strand
TGCGGGGCTCCTGCGATTTCTAGCTGACGACGCGAACGGGATCCCCAGCGCCCGCAGCTGCTCAACCAGTCGCTCCAGCAGCCTCATGGTTCAGCACTTCAGCCCACCGGGGTAGGTACTGGGAAAAATCCTGTTTTTTGACAAACCGAAAAGGCCCGGATAGGGATCCCCAGATCACTTGATCGGTCTCCGGATCCCGACCTTGATCCAAGCTGTGAAAGTAGTCGGCTCCGATCTCAAACTCGCTGTACAAATAGGTGGTTCTGCCTTTGCGTTCAACAATACAGCCTTTGCCGGGCAGGCTGCGGCCCCGATAGCAGGATCCCGTCCATTCCACCTGGGTGACACAGCCGGGCAAGAGTTCCAACTCCGCTGCTGTCAGACCGGCCAATTTCCCCTTCGCGTAAGCGTTGCTTAGCAACAACTCCCGACCGGCGCACCTGTAGGAGTCAGGAGCTGTCAGAGCATAGTTTTGAATCCGGATCCCATCTGGAGTATCGAAGAGGTGGATCACCCGCTGTCGGTAAGGCTGCTCAGGATAAATGTCGTACAGTTGCTCCACGTAAAACCCCACCCCCTGCAACACCGACCAAGGCAAGGGGCATTGGTACACATGAATGTTGGCAAACCAGACGGGCTCTGCGAGCGCCTGCTGCAGGTTGTTGAAGTGCCCTGCCATCCAGGTGGCCAGTTGGGCCAGTTGGGGGGAAACAGACATAGGTTCAGATGGATTCAATGGATTGAAATCGAGAAGATTCAGATCGAGCGCTCCTGATCCTGCAGACTTTGTCCAACTGTCAGGGACTCCGTCCCGATGGCGCACTCCATAACACACTCTACAAAACTACACCAGGGAATAGCTTGGTAGCCCTGTACTTGAGTGCGGGGTGGAAAAGCCCTTGGGCAACTTGATTTAAGGGAATTTAAGGGATTTAAGAGAGCATTGTTGCTTACCGTCACCCGCCCTGTCTCTGGCGGAGTTGTTGCCATGGGCAGGGGAACCGCAACCCTGTGGCGACGAGGCCGTTCGCGCCACTCGGACGGAGTTCTTGAAGGGGATTGGGTTGCAGGGACAGGCTAGAGTAGAGGAGCCGGACTCCTGTGCCTCTTGAGATCTCGTCTAAGATGGTATTGATGTCGGCCCTACCCATTCCGCTGCTGGGGCAATCCTTGTCTGCTCTGAAAGACTGGGCGGTTGCCCAAGGACAGCCGGCCTATCGCGGGCAACAGCTGCATGCTTGGATCTACCAAAAAGGGATCCGCTCCCTGGAACAGGTGACGGTGTTTCCTAGGGCTTGGCGAGAGGCGGTGCAAAGCTACCCAGTGGGACGCTCGCGCATTGTGCAGCGGACAGAGGCCCGCGATGGTACTGTGAAGTTTCTGCTGGGGTTGGCGGATGGGCAGTTGATCGAAACGGTAGGGATCCCAACGGCCAAGCGTCTGACGGTCTGCGTCTCTTCTCAGGTGGGCTGCCCGATGGCCTGCGATTTCTGTGCCACTGGCAAGATGGGCTACCGGCGCAACCTAGAGCTGCACGAGATTCTGGATCAGGTGTTGACGGTGCAGGAAGATTTTGGCCGTCGCGTCAGCCATGTGGTCTTTATGGGCATGGGGGAACCCCTGCTCAACCGCGATACGGTGGTACAAGCCATCCGCAGCCTGAATCAAGATATCGGCATCGGCCAACGGCATATCACCCTCTCGACGGTGGGGGTACCCCGGCAAATTGCCTGGCTGGCGCAGCAGGATCTGCAAGTTACCCTGGCCGTCAGCTTGCATGCCCCCAATCAAGACCTGCGGCAGCGGTTGATCCCTTCGGCAGCCCACTACCCTCTGGACACTCTGATCCAGGATTGCCGCGACTACATGCTGCGCACCGGGCGGCGAGTCAGTTTTGAATATACCCTGCTGTCGGGGGTCAACGATCTGCCCATTCATGCCCGCCAACTGGCGCAATTGCTGCAGCAGGCCAGCCGGTCAGGGGTGCAACTGCACGTGAACCTGATCCCTTACAACCCCATCTCTGAAGCTGACTATCAACGCCCCCACCCGACACGGGTCAGAGAGTTCGTCCGCCAGCTCGAACAGCACCAAGTGCGGGCCACTGTGCGCCAAACCCGTGGCTTGGATGGCAATGCCGCATGTGGTCAACTGCGGGGATCCTTCCTGCGTTCTTTGCCAGGGGATTTGTAATCGCCGCGCAACGCTTTTGCGAGTACATCAGCTCAGTCCGCAGGCGCGTCGTAACCAGGCGGCATCCTGTTCTGGCAAGGTGGCGTAGTGCATGGCGTAAACCTGCCGGTGATACTCGTCCAGCCAGGCTCGCTGCACCTCGTTTAACAGTTCCCAATCGATTAAGCGCCCATCAAAAGGGATCCAAGTCAGGGAGCGAAAGCCCATCCAGCCCTCGGGCTCGGGAATGGCAATCACCTCGTAGAGGTTCTCCAGGCGGATCCCACCCCATCCCGGCTGGTAGTAGCCCGGCTCGATGCTGTTGATCATGCCCACTTTGAGAGGGGTGTTGGCGCGGCGGTGGATCCCGTTGGGCCCCTCGTGGACATTCAAAAAGGCGCCGACACCGTGGCCGGTGCCATGGCCATAGTCCAGCCCGGCCTGCCAAAGGGTAGAGCGGGCGATCCCATCCAACGAGACTCCATAGGTGTCGGGGGGGAAGATCTGGCGGGCGCATTGAATGTGGGCCTTGAGCACCTCGGTATAGCGCCGCTTGCACAAGGGATCCGCGGGTTGCGGGCCAATCCAAACGGTGCGGGTATCGTCGGTGGTGCCCCCCAAGTAGTGGGATCCGGAGTCCAACAAAAACAGTTCGCCCGGCTGCAGCAGCTTTTGGGGATCCGGAGTGCCGTAGTGGATGATGGAGCTGTTGGCTCCTGCCCCGGCAATGGTATTGAAGCTCAGACCCACCCACTCCCCTTCCTCCCGGTAGTGGGCCTCCATGATCGCGGCCACGTCGGCTTCAGTGACGGGGATCCCCTGTTGGATTTGCCGGTCGATCCAGGCCAGGGTGCGAATCTTGGCCCGGCTGGCCTTGCGGTTGGCGCGGCGCATTTGCTCCAGCTCGGTGGGGTTTTTCACGGCCTTGAGGGCTTCCACCGGGTGCTCCAGCTCGCGGCAGCTCGCATCCTGCAGCAGCTCTTGAGTGCCCTGGGTGGTCTGCTTGGGATCCAAGCCCACCGGCGCATAGCTCTTGGCCCATTGGGGCAGTTGTTGGCTGTAGGTCTCGTAGGGCCAGAGTTCCACCCCGGCTTCTGCCAGAAATTGCCGAGATGGGGGACTGAGCCGCTCCAGATCTGTGAATAGAGCCGCTCTATCTAGGCTGACCAAAGCATAGGCCCAAAACACTGGGTTGTAGGGGATGTCGGATCCCCGCAGGTTAAACAGCCAGGCCACCTGATCCAATTTGGTCAGGGGCAACAGTCCCACCCGCTTGCGGCGCATCTCCTGCCGGACTTGGGCCAGCTTTTCTGCAGGGGTGGCCCCGCTTAGGTGGGTGGGTACCGAGTCAATGGGCCGGTCAAAGGGAGCGACAGGAGCGGATCCCTGAGCCAGCTTATCCACCAAGTTTTCCATGACCGGGATCAAGAGCACCCCTCCCGCTTGGGCATGGGCCTGCAACTGGCGATAGGTGGCCACCGCCACCGTAAAGGGATCCACCCCCAGGCGAAAGCCGGATCCCAGCTCTTCCACAATCTCCATCAGGCTGGGCTGATTCGGCAGACCTCCTTTGATCACTGTGAATAGGTTGGGATCCACCTCCCGCTCCGCCTGTTCGTGATAGCGGGGATCCACCCACAGCCAAGCCCTGTCCCGGGTGATCAAGGCATCCCCCACCGAGCCGGTAAAGCCTGTGATCCACTGGCGCCGCTTGCGATGTTCCGGCAAATACTCATTGAGGTGCTCATCAGCAGAGGGAACCCAAAAGCCATCCAGATCTTGTTCTCGCAGAAGCTGGCGCAACTGCTGCAAACGGGCAGCAACATCCAGGCGGGGCAGGGTTTGGAGCATGGCAGAGGGGTAAAGCTAAACGGCCAGGCTATCGCCATTCTAAACAAGGTTGGGCCGCCCCCACTTCCCGCCTTCAGTGGTCGGCCATTTCAGATAGCAGCCAGATAGCAGCCAATACCTCCCTCTTCCTATGGGTGAGGGAAGAAATCCGCCAGCTCTAGCGCTCCTCAGGAAAACCCGCTTCCCGCCAAGCCCGCATGCCCCCATCCATCGAGATCACCCGACGATAGCCCATTTTCTGTAGATTATCGGCTGCCAACGCCGAACGAAACCCGCCGCCGCAGTACAGGACGATCTCCGCTTCTTTGTCGGGGATCACCCTCTCGATGTCCCGCTCAATGATCCCTTTGCTCAAGTGGATGGCTCCGGCAGCGTGGCCGGCTTGCCACTCCGACTCTTCCCGCACATCCACAAAATAGAAGGGATCCCCTTGCAGTTGTTTTTGCCTGACCTGCTCGACTGTCAGTTCTTGGATGCGGCTTTTGGCCTCGTTGACCAGGGCCAAGAAAGCTGGAGAGTGCTGGGGAGCCATGGAGAACAGGCGCTATGAGCCAAAGCTTATTCCAATCGATCTTATCTGGTCTGGACTTTGGGATCCCAACTGCCCTGAGGCTAGACTGGGATCCAGATTTGCCTGCTGGAGGCCCATGGCTTGAAATCCCGATCTAACTTTCCGCAACTGCTTTGGCCCCTTGCTCTGGCCGTGAGCTGGAGCATCCCCCTTGGATTGACAGCCGGTCACGTCAGCCGGACGGAGTCCTCAGCTTGGGCCCAAGCTGCCCCGATGCCCCTAGAAAGTGGGATCCAGCGGCAAGTTTCCAGCCCACCGCCAGCCGCCCTGGTGGAGTGGCTAAGCCAGCAGGTGGCCGCCGCCAACCGGCGGGATTTGCCAGGGGTGATGGCCGGCTACAGCCCCGACTTCCGCCACCGAGATGGGCTGGACCGGGAAGAGGTGGAAGGTGCCATCCGCAAGCTGTGGAGCTCTCATCCCAAGCTCACCTATTCGGCCCAGATCCTCTCCTGGCGGCAGGTGGGCCCTGAGATTGTTGCGGATATTCTCAGCCAAGTAGAGGGATCCCAATCCTCGGTGCGGGGGGACTTTCAGGTAGAAGCCTCTGCCCTGGTGCGCAATCGCTATCGCCCGGATCCAGCCAATCCCGGACAACTGCTGTTGATTGACCAAGAAGTGCTGCGGGAGGCCAGCACCCTCACCTCTGGATCTGCCCCTCCCACCGTCACCTTGAACCTGCCGGAGGTGGTCAAACCGGGATCCACCTATTCGCTGCAGGCGATTGTGGCAGAGCCTCTCACCCACTCTTTGCTGTTGGGCGCCGTTGCCGAACAACCCGTTGCCGGGGCGGGCTACCCAGAGGTGACCTCGTTTGCTCTCGAACCTCTACAGGCCGGAGGGATCTTCCTACAGGCGGATGCTCCCCAAGAACCCGGTGCTGAGTGGATCTCGGTGATGTTGGTTAACCAAACGGGCATCACGCTGGAGAGTCGGCGTCTTATCGTCAGCGATCGCTTGGCTCTGGAGGGATCCCTGGCCATCCCCACCGTCCCTTAGGAAATCTTCAGGATGATGAGGAATGGCTCTGGGGTAATCTGGACAGGCAGTTGAGCTTGTTAACAAAGGAGGGGCGCGGGGAGCTATAAGTCCCGCGCTGTATGCAAAGCATCAGCGTCGGGATACATGGACTCCCCGCACTTGTCGATTCTCTCGATGGGATAAGACAAGTATTTACCAGCAGCTATAGCTTGTGGTAAACTGCCACTATGCTGACCATGAACTACACTTACCGGATCTATCCAGATGCCGCACAGCAGGCCGAGCTGCGGTCGTGGCTTGAGACGTGCAGAGGCGTGTACAACTACGCTTTGCGCGAACTCAAAGACTGGATTGCTTCCCGTAAGTGTCCCATAGACAGATGCTCACTGGAGAAGGAATACATCATTCCTGCCGATGAGCCATTCCCGTCTTGCTATCGTCAGCAAAATAACCTACCCAAAGCAAAGAAGCAATTCCCGCATTTGGCCAAGGTGCATTCTCAGGTCTTGCAGACTACGATTCGCAGGCTGCATGATACTTGGGAGGCATTCCAGAAGCGGGGATATGGGTTTCCCCGTTTCAAGAAACAAGGCCAATTTAAGTCTTTTGTGTTTCCCCAGTTCAAGGACAATCCCATCTCCGGCAGCAGTATCAAGCTACCAAAGATAGGAAAAGTGCCTATCAACTTGCATCGTCCTATCCCAGATGGGTTCAAGGTCAAGCAGGTGAGGGTACTGTCCAAGGTAAGGGGGACGCAATGGTATGTCGTCGTTACCATCGAATCGGACATATCGATTCCCGATGCTCCGGTTCACGGTCGTGCGATTGGGATTGATCTGGGATTGGAACGGTTTTTGACGGTTTCAGATGGCAGCTTCCAGGAGCGACCCAAGTTTTTTAGGTCGATGCAACGCAAGCTGAAATTGCTGCAACGCAGAGCGGCACGAAAACAGAAGGGGTCACGAAACTGGGAGAAGGCACAAATCAAAGTTGCCAGAATGCACCATCGGATTGCGAACCGTCGTAAAGATTTCCACCTAAAGACGGCTCATAAGCTTTGTGACCAAGCGCAAACCATCTTTGCAGAAGACCTCAATGTCACAGGCTTGACACGGGGAATGCTGCGAAAAGATTGTGTCGATGTCGCTTTTGGACAATTTCTGTCTCTGTTGGAATGGGTGTGCTGGAAACGTGGAGTGTACTTCGCTAAAGTCAACTCCAACGGGACTAGCCAAACCTGTCCCAAATGTTTTGCTACTGTCAGCAAAACGTTGACAGCAAGGGAGCATCATTGTCCTGAGTGTGGGTATCGAACTCATCGTGACCATGCAGCAGCAGAAATGGTTTTGCATCGTGGACTAGAGAATTTAGTAGCCCAGGGACTCTGGGGAACGGAAACAGCCTGCCAAGTCGTTCTGTCGGGGGTCTATGACCTAGATAAGTGGCGTGGGGCAGGAATGCCTAACCGTGAGGTTAGGAAGCCCGCGCTGTACCCGTAGGGTCAGCGTCGGGAGGATGTCACGATGGGAAACTATGCGCCCCTCAGCTTGTTTGCTTTCTGGTGCTGGCCCTATTTTTGAGCGGTTGCGATAGCGGCGACTCCCTTGGTGCTCCGGTGGTGGATCGCCCCACTCCTGCCAGCAATTGACCGAACAATCCCGAGGGGTCTCGAAAGGTTGGGTCGAGGTGTCTTGAAAGGACCCAACCTCAAGAAATATTGGCATCTTCAGACGCCCGTCCATTCCAAGCCCCGCTACAGCTATCTGCAAAACTATCCGCTCTCTCCCACCCCCAAGGCAACAACAGGCGGTCAGGGAAAGAGCGGTCTAGCGGGCCTTCAACTGGAACCTGACTGCCGGGAGGAACTCCAAGCGAGCCAGAACGTGAAGACTCTTCAGCAGACTGAAGGATCTAAGTTCAGACCGTTAGAGAACAGCCCCGGCGCACAGCCGGCTGAACCCAACTTGACGACCCTTACAACTACTACTATCTGGCATCCGCAGGAACCTCCCTTACTAAACGACACCCTGAGACTAGCACAAATCTCTTCTTGTTTTCTCGATCAGGGAGTTCATGCGGTGGTTTGTTGGAGCCGTTTGAGAGCTCCAGGCGCTCTGGGTGACCGTGGGCTTCGGATCCCCTGTCCCACAAGAGGGGTGAGGGATGGACTGCTGAGGATGAGGCGACAGCGTAGGATAGAAGGACGCCCTTTAGGTTGCTCGAGTTGCCGTGGACTACAAAAGTACCCTCAACCTGCCCCAAACTCAGTTTCCCATGCGGGCAGAGGCCGCCAAGAGAGAACCCGCCATTCAAGCCTTTTGGCAGGAAGAGCAAATCTACCAACGCCTTGCCGACCACAATCCTGGGGATCCCTTTGTCCTGCACGATGGACCGCCCTACGCCAATGGCGATATCCACATGGGCACCACCCTCAACAAGATCCTCAAGGACATTGTGAACAAGTACCACATCTTGCAAGGGCGCAAGGTGCGCTATGTGCCCGGCTGGGATTGCCACGGCCTGCCCATCGAACTGAAAGTGTTGCAAAGCCTCACTCCGCAGGAGCGGGAAAACCTCACCCCTCTGCAGCTGCGACAAAAAGCCAAGGAGTACGCCCTGCACTACGTTGATGTGCAGCGGGCCAGTTTTCAGCGCCTGGGGGTATGGGGATCCTGGGATCGGCCCTACCTGACGCTGTCGCCGGAGTACGAAGCCGCACAGATTGAGGTGTTTGGACAAATGGCCCTCAAGGGCTACATCTACCGCGGCCTCAAACCCGTCCACTGGAGCCCCAGCTCCCAGACGGCTCTGGCGGAAGCGGAGCTGGAGTACCCCGACAACCACATCTCCCCCAGCATCTACGTGGCCTTTCCGCTACAGAGCCTGAGTCCGGCGGCGCAGCCGGTTTTGGAGCCTTTCATGCCGGGCCTGCGGGCAGCCATCTGGACCACCACCCCTTGGACGATCCCGGCCAACCTGGCTCTCTGCTTTAACCCCAAGCTCACCTATGCAGTGGTGGAGTCTCCCCGCTTCGGCCTGCTGTTGATCGCCGCCGATCTGCGGGAGCGGCTGGAGAAGGTTCTGGAGACGCCTCTGGAGATCAAGGCCACCCTGCCGGGATCCGCCCTGGAATACAGTCAAGGACGGCACCCCCTCTTTGACCGCGCCAGCCTCTGCGTGCTGGGGGACTATGTCACCACCGAGTCCGGCACCGGCATTGTGCACACAGCTCCGGGGCATGGGGAAGATGACTTCAAAACCGGCCAAAAGTATGGTCTGCCCATTCTCAGCCCTGTGGACGATCAGGGGAGATTTACCGCCGAGGCCGGATCCCAGTTTGCCGGGTTGGATGTGCTCTCCAAGAAGCCGGAGACCAGCGGCAATGCTGCTGTCATCCAGGCTCTGCAGGCTGCGGGGGCTTTGCTCAAGGAAGAGCCCTACAACCACAAATATCCCTACGACTGGCGCACGAAAGAGCCAACGATTTTCCGGGCCACCGAGCAGTGGTTTGCGTCTGTAGCTGGCTTCCGGGAGCTGGCCCTGCAGGCCATTAAAACCGTGAAATGGATCCCGGCCATCGGGGAAAACCGCATCACTGCTATGGTGTCGGAGCGCTCGGATTGGTGTATTTCCCGCCAGCGGGCTTGGGGCGTGCCCATCCCCGTCTTTTACGACGAAGAAACCGGCGAGGTTCTGCTCACCGCCGAGACCCTCGACCACATCAAGGCCATCTTCGCCCAAGAGGGATCCGACGCCTGGTGGAAGCGCCCGGTGGAGGAGTTGCTGCCGGAGAAGTACCGCCACAATGGCCGCACCTACCGCAAAGGGATGGACACCATGGACGTGTGGTTTGACTCCGGCTCCTCCTGGGCGGCAGTGGCCAAGGCGCAGGGGTTGGGCTACCCGGTGGATCTGTATTTGGAAGGCTCCGACCAACACCGAGGCTGGTTCCAATCCAGTTTGCTCACCTCCGTGGCCGTCAACGGCCATGCCCCCTACAAAGCGGTGCTCACCCATGGGTTTGTGCTGGACGAGAAGGGCCAGAAAATGAGCAAGTCCCTGGGGAATGTCATCGATCCGATGGTGTTAATCAACGGCGGCAAAGATCCCCAGACGGATCCCGCCTATGGGGCAGATGTGCTGCGCCTATGGGTCTCCAGTGTGGACTACTCCGGGGATGTGCCGCTGGGTAAGACCATTCTTGGGCAAATGGCGGATGTATATCGCAAAATCCGCAACACAGCTCGCTTTTTGCTGAGCAACCTCTACGACTTCAATCCAACTCAGGATGCCGTTCCTTTTGAAGCCTTGACGGAGCTAGACCGCTACATTTTGCACCGCCTGCACGAGGTGGGATCCGAGATCGGCGAATCTTTTGCCAGCTATCAGTTCTACCGCTTTTTCCAGGCGATTCAGAACTTTTGTGTGGTGGATCTCTCCAACTTTTACCTGGATATTGCCAAGGATCGCCTCTACATTAGCCATGCCCAAAGTCTACGGCGGCGCCAATGTCAAACGGTGCTCTCCCTGTTGCTGGAGAACTTGGCCAAGGCCATCGCCCCCGTTCTCTCCCACCTGGCCGAAGAGATTTGGAGCCATCTGCCCTATCCCAAGCCCACCCGTTCGGTGTTTGAGGGGGGGTGGATGAAGCTGCCGGAGCACTGGCGGGATCCCCAGTTGGCGGCCATTTGGGAGCAGCTGCGAGAGGTGCGCCAAGAGGTGAACAAGGCTCTGGAGCAAGCCCGTACCGGTCGCGTTAGCGGGACGGAGTCCTTTAAGCCCATCGGCGCTTCCACCGAGGCCAAGGTAATCCTGAAGGTAGCGGATCCCGGCCTATACGCTCTTTTGCAGGAGCGGGCTGCCGAGTTGCGCTACTTGTTCATCACCTCACAGGTGGAACTGGAGAAAACCTCAGGTCAAGGCTTGGAGGTCTCTGTTTTTCCGGCTGACGGCCAAAAGTGCGTGCGCTGCTGGAACTATTCCACCCGTGTGGGGGAATTTGCCGAACATCCAGAGCTGTGTGAGCGTTGTGTAGCCGCTCTGGCCGGGGAGTTTTGAATTCGGGACCCCGTCCCGCTGGCGGGAAGGGATCCCCCTCTTTGAATTGGCTCTTTCTCCGGACAGGTCTTGTCGGCCTTCTTCAGGATCGAGGGGTGGAGCTGCCGGAGGGGATCCCCTCGACATGGGTGTGCAACACCTTGCCGCACAGGGTTTTCTCCAGCCAGGGAGTCGCTGGCGATCGGGAGTGGAGGGTGGCCGCAGAAACCGTCCAGGGGTGGGTGGGATCAAACAGCACCCAGTCGCTGTGGGGGGTGAGGGTGGGCGGATCTAGGTTTAGGCAGCGGGCCGGGTACAGGCTGAGGGCAGACCACAGTTGCAGCGCTGTCAGGGATCCCGTTGCCACCAAATGTTGCCACAGCAGCGGCAGAGCCAGCTCCAGGCCCATCGCCCCCGGCGGGGCATCGGCAAAGGGCAGGGTTTTCTCTTCATGGGTGTAGGGGTGGTGATCCGTCGCGATCCCCAGGCTGCCGGAACGGATCCCGGCGATCAGAGCCTCTCGGTCGCCAGCGCTGGGAAGAGGGGGCAGAAGGCGAAGGTGGGGATCGTAGCGGTGCTCAAAGACGGCCTCTTCGGACAAGATCAGGTGCATCCAAGTGGCGCTGGCGGTAACCGGCAGTCCTTCGGCTTGGGCCTGTTGGATCAGCTCCAGGCTGCGGGCTTGGCTCAGGCGCATGATGTGCACGGGCGGGGGGGAAGGAACGCTCCTGATCACCTCCAAGAGACGGGCCAGAGCGGCAGTTTCAGCACTGGCAGGGATCCCTTTCAGCCCCAGGCGCAGCGCCCAGATCCCTTCGTAGAGGCTACCTTGCCCGGCCAAGGTGGGATCCCAGGCCCAGAGCAGCAGGGGTTTCTTCCCCAGCCGCAAATACTCCAGAGCCCGCCGCACCAAAGCCAGGGAGCGCAGCGGCTGAACTTCTGCAAAACCAACTGCTCCCGCTTGCGCCAGTTCTCCCCAGGGGGTTGGAGTTTCTCCTTGGCCACCCACGCTCAGGGCAGCCCAGGGCAGCCAGCGGGGATCCCCACGTTGGCGGGGGTAGCGGTTCAGGTGTTCCGGGCGATCCAGCACCGGAAATAGGCCGGTTCCAGGAAGGGGGGTGGGCAGAAGCCCCACCTGGGTAAAGCCTCCCGCCAAAGCCGCTGCAGCCAAAGAGGTCAGGGTTTCCCGACTGTGGGCCAGAAAGTGCTCCGCACCGCTTACGCGACCGCTGCCAACCATCTCGCCGCTGTGGGCATACAGATCCAGCAAACCCGGCCCCACCACCCAACCTGAGCCATTGATGGTGGGGATGTCGGCAGGGATCCCTGCCGGCTCGGTGGCCCGCAGACGACCCTCCTGCAACCACACATCGGTTACTTCATCCCGCTGACGCCAAGGATCCAACAGGCGCACTCCCTGGAGATGCACATTTTGTCCTGTTAGTCGTCCTGTTAGCTCGCGGAGAGGAGAGGATCCCATCTTCACAAAGCTCCGGCAGTGGTGCAGTCCAGGATCTGGCCGGACAGATGGGTGGTGAGGTTCAACACCTTCAAAACCGGGGCACCCTCCTTGCCTTCTGGATAGTCGATCACCGTAATGGCGCCATTCCCCTGCTTGAAGATCCAAAAGGCTTGGGGGGAAAGGTCGAACAACTGACAGATGATCGCCTTGTTGATGGCATCGTGGGCAACAACAACCGCCGTGCCCTGAGGAAACTGGGCTGCGGTGATGGCCAAAAGCTCCTGCCAAGCGGAGCGAGTGCGCTCCCACACCTGGTGAAGGTTTTCCCCATTGGGCATCTGCACACTGGCGGGATCCCGTTGCCAGCGCTCCAGCTCGCCGGGGTATTCGGCTTCGACTTCGCTTTGCAGCTTGCCCTCCCAGTCGCCGTGGCAGATCTCTTGCAAGTCGGGCATTGGGCGCAAAATGAGGTTGCTGTGGTTGCTGCAGATGGCATCGGCTGTGGCCCAAGGGCGCTTCAGGGGGCTGGAGAAGGCCAGTTGCAGGGGTTGAGTGGCCAAAAATTCTGCCACCTTGGCTGCCTGTTCCTCCCCGGTGGCATTGAGGGGGATATCCCGCTGCCCTTGAAA
>NZ_JANSHS010000486.1:0-1171 GCF_047461695.1 Synechococcus sp. R6-7 | reverse complement strand
CCCCTTCTGAATATCCGGCTGATCCGGTTGATGCAGTTGCGGATCGAAGGGGACGGACTCCAGGGGGTTGCCGATGGGCTCATACCCCCAGCGCTGCAGCAGAGCGTCTAAGGAGCGAAACAGAGCTGTCACGTTTTGGGCCGGCCAATCGGGCTTGCGCT
The DNA here is from genome assembly GCF_047461695.1 of Synechococcus sp. R6-7. Taxonomy (NCBI): domain Bacteria; kingdom Bacillati; phylum Cyanobacteriota; class Cyanophyceae; order Synechococcales; family Synechococcaceae; genus Synechococcus; species Synechococcus sp. R6-7. The sequence continues at coordinate 1,010 of NZ_JANSHS010000486.1, read as the reverse complement.
GGGCAATCTGGCGGACGGTGGGGTAGCTGGTGAGCAACGGCTGCAGCAGAGAGAAGAGGACTTCTGAGGAATCGGTGGCTCCCATTTTGTCATTCCCGTTGAGGCGCAGCAGGGATCCCAAATCCCACTGCAGAGCGGCAGCCAACTTTTGCAGTTGCTCCAGGCGCAGGGATCCCCACTTCCCCTGGCGCACCTGATCAAGGGCGCGGCGGCTGATCCCGGCCTGGGCCTGTAAAGCCCGCCAAGAAGACAGGCCAACAACCCGCATGCGTTCCTGCAGCCAACTATCCAGCGGTCTCTCGGCCATTGGGTTTTGCCAGGGATCCCTACGATCATGCCCCAACTTGGGTCTAGCTCAGGGATCGGCAAGGCGCAGGGAACGGGCTATAGCTTCCACATCTCGGTCATAGCGCTCGCGCCGGCTGGCCGGGTACACGAACTCAAAGCCAGCTTGCAGCGAAGGGCGGACAACTGTTTTGAGATAGAAAATCCGCTGGCCAAAGGGCTCCGCACCGCTGACACGAACGGGCTCGTAGCCGGAGACCACAAAGAAATCCCGGCCAACAGCTTGGTAAGTAACCCGGCGTTGGTTTTCCCGGCTGCGGCGAAGTTCTTCCTGCAGGGCGCTGGCAGGGGTTTCTTGAAAGATGTTGTACCCACCCCAAACCCGCAGCTCAGCCCCGTCTTGACCGAGAAACACTTGGCCATCGCCGTTGTCCGATTCCCCTTGCGGGATAAAGTCTGCCGGGTAGTCGATGCGGTAGCCGAAACGGGCATTGAGATAGGGCCGGAAACCGGCTTGGGCAACGGGAAGGGCGGGGGCGGGAGCAATGACGGGGATCCCCGCTCCTAGGATCAGTCCGGCAAGCAGACAAGCTAGGCGAGCAGCAGACTTCATGGTTTTGATTGCTCTAATCTGTAGCTATCCTAAGCTCTCTCACCTCCAGCCCCTCTCCTAGGGGGACAGAATTTGGTTTGTCCAAGCTGATACATTCACGCTGAACTCTCCT
>NZ_JANSHS010000485.1:0-789 GCF_047461695.1 Synechococcus sp. R6-7 | reverse complement strand
CAGCAGTGTTCAGCGTAAATGTATCAGCCTCGTATCCTCTCCACCAAAATATCCAAAATCTTCGTGATGGGGCCAAGTCAACCTGCTTTTCTCGACAACAGTGCTAGGATTTGTCGATCGAAACAGTGGCACCATGTCCCCAGAGATCCCGACCGGGCCAGACGAAGACGGCCTCTGTCCAAGCGCAGCCTCGTTTGCCATACTGAAGAAAGATTGTAAATATTTGTTAACGCCATGACTGTCTCTGCTTTGGATCCCGCCAACCCCGCCCGTTTACAGGAGATCGCTCAACGCTTGCGCAGCCCGCGTTCTGCGGACCGGATGGTGGCCTTGGCCCAGTTGCGGGATGTGCCGGCAGAGCAGGCGGTGCCGCTGATTTTGCAAGTCATCGACGATGAGAACCTGCAGGTGCGCTCTTTTGCCGTCTTTGCCCTGGGGATCAAGCAAACGGACGCCTGTCTGCCCAAATTGCTGGAAATCCTCACCCAAGACCCGGATTATGGCATTCGCGCCGACGCGGCAGGTGCCCTGGGCTACTTGGAAGATCCGCGGGCTTTTGAGGCCCTGGTGCGCGCCTTTTACGAAGATGTGGAGTGGCTGGTGCGCTTCAGTGCCGCGGTGGCCTTGGGGAACTTGAAGGATCCGCGGGCTTACGACGTGCTGCTGCGGGCGTTGGAGGGGCCAGAAGAGCTGCTACAACAGGCGGCCATCGCAGCTTTGGGAGAACTGGGGGATCCGCGGGCCCTGGATCACATCCTGCGGTTTGCCCAATCGGAAGACTGGCTGGTG
>NZ_JANSHS010000484.1:0-1868 GCF_047461695.1 Synechococcus sp. R6-7 | reverse complement strand
GCCTAGCGGTTGGTGTCGGGTAGTTTACGTCACAGCCGACTGGGATCCCTGACAAGCAAAAGATGGGCTTGCCTTGGCCGGAGTCGATAACGCTGGAAAAGGCTGGCACAGGGATTTGCCAAGGCAGTTCGGATGGCACTAGAGTAGCGTCAAGTCTTTTGCCAGCCCGTTGTCCTTTGCAAGTGTCTTTGTGAGGTCATCATGCCGCTTATCCCACAGGGGTTGCGCCCCCATCGTCGTCTCCTCTGGGCAGGGATCCCGTTAGCTGGTGCTTTGGCCTTGGGGGCCTGCTGGAGCAACCCCACAGGTGCTGAAGTCGAGTCTCCCACATTGACTCAGAATCCCTTCCCCCCCATCCCCACTCCACCGCCGCCGCTGCCTTCCCCAAGTGGGACTCCGGGCCTTCCCCCTTGGTGGCCCCGCGCCCAATCGCCGCAGTGGGAAGATTCTCCTTACGCTTCGGTCTTGTCCGGCTTTTTGCAAGGATTGGCGGCCCAAGGGGGAGCGCTCTCTCAACAGGGGATCCTGCTCTGGACGCCGGAAGGGGAGCTGTTGGCGGAGCATGGGCTGGAGCGACCTTTGCCGGTGGGAGCCTTGGATCAGTTGGCCATCAGCTTGATGGCCCTGGAGACTTGGGGTTACGAGCATCGCTTTGAGACCCGCTTCTACACCACAGGCCATCGGTTGGGCCATCGCTTGACGGGAGATTTGATCCTGGTGGGTGGCGGGGATCCCTATTTCACGGAAGCGAATGTGGCAGAGCTGGCCCGCCATTTGCATAGCCTCAACATTCGCCAGATCGACGGGGATGTGAAGGTGTTGCCCCCCTTCCGTTTGCTGGGCCAACCCGATCCTTTGGGCGGCGCTCAGCGTTTGGCAGAACTCCTCAGCAATACTCAACAACCCCATCCGGTTGTCATTCGCGGCTCGGTGTCAGTCCTAACAGCCCTCCCCGCGGACGCCCACTGCCTGGCCAGCTACACCTCGCTACGGCTGGGATCCCTGTTGCAGATCCTCAATGGCAGCAACGACCGAACCATGGCAGAAGCCCTGTTGGCGGAACTGGGGGGCGAAACAGCCCTGCTGGAGTACCTGCGGCAGCGGTTGGTGGCTCAGCCCATTTCCCGCCTGGATTCCCAAATGGCCCCCGCCGAGCAAGACATTCGCCTGGGGCAAAGAGGGCGAGCGCTGTACCTTTCCCCCCGCGCCCTAGCTCATCTCTGGGAACACCTGGTAGATTTCACAGATGGGGATCCGACTCGGATCTTGCCCAGAGCGGGCACTGGCCACAGCACCCTGCAGGCGCGCACCTTGCCCCCAGGCACGGTGGCTCAGGTGGGATCCGCTGCGGATCGGCTGATGACGATGGGGCAGCTGCCGAATGGCATCCACTTTGTCCTGCTCAACCAAGGCCCCGACCTGGGCATTTTGCGCCAGCAACAGGATCAGTTTCTGCAGGATGTGGTGGCCATTTCTGAGCCTCTCCGCCGCTAATGCTGACCTCAATTCGAACTTAATTTGAGATACAGCTCTCCCCCCACTTTCCCCATAGGAGGCTGAAGCTCAAGACCCCAGAGCCCCACAGGTTAGGAACAGGGTCAATTCATTTAAGAATGAGACGGCCCTGCAGCTAAGAAGGCATGGAGGTAGACCTCAGGAGGAAGCTTAGACCTGAGAGAGAGTCATAGGGTATGTCCAGGAAGGGAGCAGTTGCACGGATGAACAAGGTTAGTCGTGCAACAGTTTATCGCTGGCTGAACCGAGAGGACCTGAGGCCGACAAAAGTCAAGACCCGCAAGCGCAAGATAGACTCGGCTGCCCTGCAGCAAGACGGAGACCAGTACCCAGAAGCTCGACTGAAGGATAGA
>NZ_JANSHS010000483.1:0-5438 GCF_047461695.1 Synechococcus sp. R6-7 | reverse complement strand
TTTTGGATCCCAGCTTCCCTGCCCCCGGGGATCTGCAGCGGTTCCGGCTGCAATACCGCCGCCGTGAGGGGAAAGAGTCCCTGGAAGATGAAGAGGTGCGGGGATTTCAGGCCTTTTTGCGGGCCATCCAGATGGCCATCCTGCGCATTGCCACAGGCGAAACCCCCTCCGCCACGCCAGAAGAAGGAGCGCGTCAGATCGCCATTTTGCAGTTCATTCAGCGGCTGTTTCAGTGGAACAGTGCCGACATCCAATTCGAGCGGGGGGAAGACTGGCGTCGCCGCGGCAACCTGACGGAAGCCCTGGCCGCCTACGACCGGGCTCTGAACATGGATCCCAACTTCGCCCTGGCTTGGAGCCGCCGTGGGGATGTGCTGGTGCAGCTGGCCCGCTACCGCGAGGCGGTGGACAGCTACAACGGATCCCTGAGCATCAACCCCTACGACGAAGAAACCCGGCTGCGCCTGGCCCTGATTCTGGGGCGCCTGGGGCAGTACAAGTCGGCGGTGGTTAACTACGACAAGGTGCTGGAGAGCAACCCGGAAGATGCTCTGGCCTGGCACAATCGCGGCATCCGCCTGCTGCAACTGAAGCGGTCGAAGCTGGCCCTGAACAGCCTGAACAAGGCGCTGCGCTACAACCCCAAACAGCCCCGCACCTGGCTGGCGCGTGGGATCGTGTTGCGACGGCTGCGGCGGCCCAGCTCGGCAGCGGCTAGTTTTGCGCGGGTTTTGAAGCTCAACCCCAGAAGTGCGCGGGTTTGGCGCTACCAAGGCAATGCCCTCTTCCACTGCCACCGGCTGCGCTCGGCTGTCGAGTGTTACAAGCGCTCGCTGCGGCTGCGTCGCCGGGATCCCATCACCCTGCACAACTTGGGGGTGGCCCTGCTGCGCTTGGGGCAGTATCGGCTGGCCAGCAAGGCTCTAGAACGCGCCCTGCGCTACGATGCCGACAACTTCAAAAGCTGGTACGCCCGCGGCGTGGCCTTCCAGAAATTGGGCTACCTGAAAGAAGCCTGTATCCACTTCGAGGAAGCCCTCAAGATCAAGCCGGAGCACTTTCCAGCCCGCTATGCCTTGGCGGTAGCTCAGCAGGAGCTGGGGCAATATGAGGCCAGCCTACGGCATTTCCAGCGCTTGGTGCAGCAGCGTCCCGGCAGTTCTGCCTGCTGGTTTGGCCAGATCACCGGCCTGCGGCGCCTGGGCCGGCTGGAAGAAGCCCGTGCCGCCTGCCAGCAGATGATCCACCTCAACGAACGGGATCCCTGGGGCTGGTTTGCCCTGGGGTTGATCTACAGCGAGCTGAGGGATCCCGAACAAGCTGTGCAAGCCTACTCGCGGGTTTTGCAGCTCACCCCAGAAGATGCTGTGGCCCTCAACAACCGCGCCTGGGAAGCCTTGAAATTGGGGAAGCTGGAACCTGCCCTGGCAGACGCCCAACAGGCCACGCACCTGGATCCCCAGCGGCCCGCCTTTTGGCATACCCTGGGGCTGATTCAACTGCGGGCCGGCCAGCGAGCAGCCGCCCAAGCCAGCTTGCAGCGCTGTCTGGAGCTGGATCCGCAATTTCAGCCGGCCCAAGCCGCCCTGCAGGACTTGGCCCAGGAAGACTCGGCCTCGCCGGCGGGAACAGCTCTGCCGGATTTGGAAACCCTCACTCCCCAGTCGGAGCCGCAGCCAGTTGACCCCAACCCCTAGCAGGATCCCCTGGGCTTTCAGACCCCAAGGACAATGCCTGCAGCACGCCGACGGGAGCAGAACATGCCACACTGGATCCCACCCCCCAGGACCGACACGCATGGATCCCTATCTGATCCCTGTCAAGCTTCCCCACAGCTCCTACGATATTCTCCTCCAGTCTGCCGAAGGCCCCCCTGGCCACAGCCTCATCCAGCTGGGATCCCAAATGCGAGCTAGAGGGCTTTCCGGCAGGGCTCTGGTGGTGAGCCATCCCGGCATTGCCAAACACTTTGCCGAGAAGTTGCTGCAGGGGCTGCAACAAGCGGGGTTTGCCGCCCACCTGTGCCTATTGCCTGCCGGCGAACGCTACAAAACCCTGCGCTCGGTGGCCAAGATCTACGACGCCGCCCTAGCCTTTGGCCTGGAGCGCTCCTCCACCTTGGTGGCTCTAGGAGGGGGGGTCATTGGCGACATAGTGGGGTTTGCCGCCGCCACTTGGCTGCGCGGGATCCCTTTTGTGCAGGTGCCCACCTCACTTTTGGCCATGGTGGATGCGGCCATTGGCGGCAAGACCGGCGTCAACCATCCTGGTGGGAAAAATCTCATTGGGGCCTTCTACCAGCCGCGCCTGGTGTGGATTGATCCAACGGTGTTGCAGACCCTGCCCCGGCGGGAGTTTACCTCTGCCCTGGCCGAAGTGATCAAATACGGTGTCATCCAGGCCGCCGACCTGTTTGAGTTTCTGGAAAAGCAGCCCAGGCTAGGCCGCTACACCGATTTTGCCCCCTCAGACTTGCACTATCTGCTGCGGCGCTGTGCCGAGTGCAAAGCCTGGGTGGTGCAGCAGGACGAGAAAGAAGCGGGCCTGCGGGCCATCCTCAACTACGGCCACACCCTCGGCCATGCCCTAGAAGCTGCCACCGGCTACCGCCGCTATCTGCACGGAGAAGCTGTCGCCATCGGCATGGTGGCTGCCGGGGAGATCGCCCGCCGCCTGGGTTGGTGGAGCGCCGCCGAGGCGGAGCGGCAACGACGCCTGATCGAGAAAGCAGGATTGCCCAGCCGGTGGCCTGCCGGGATCCCTTGGGAGGCAGTGCTGCAGGCAATGCAGGCCGACAAGAAAGTCAAACAGGGGCGGATTCGCTTCGTTCTGCCCCGCCGCATCGGCCAGGCCGAGCTGACCGATCAAGTCGAGCTGGCAGAGGTGCAGGCTGCTTTGGCTTCGATTACAGCCACCTCTGGAACCCTAGAATTAGGAAAACCTAAGGACAAGAAAGCATGGCACGGCAACAACGGGTAGCCATCTTGGGGGCCACAGGAGCAGTAGGGACGGAGCTGCTGACGCTATTGGAAGAGCGCCACTTTCCTGTAGCCGACCTCAAGCTTTTGGCCTCTCCCCGCTCTGCAGGCACTTATTTGACCTTCAAGGGGGAACGGATCCCGGTGGAACCAGTTTCAGAAGCGGCTTTCCGGGGCCTGGATCTGGTGCTGGCCTCTGCCGGAGCAAGTGTTTCCAAAGCCTGGGCCAGAACCATCGTCGAGGCGGGGGCGGTGCTGATTGACAACTCCAGCGCCTTTCGCCTGGATCCCGAGGTGCCTTTGGTGGTGCCGGAAGTGAACCCTCAGGATGCCTTTCGCCACCAGGGCATCATCGCCAATCCCAACTGCACCACCATCCTAATGTGCGTGGCCATCTACCCCCTGCATCGCCACATCCCCCTGCGCCGCGTGGTGGCCGCCACCTATCAATCGGCCAGTGGGGCCGGGGCCCGCGCCATGGTGGAGCTGCAAGAGCAAACCCGCGCCTACCTCCAGGGGCAGCCGTTGCAGCCCCAGGTGTTCCCTTACCCCATTGCCTTCAACCTCTTCCTCCACAACAGCCCCCTGCAAGAGAACGGCTACTGCCAGGAAGAGATGAAAATGGTCAACGAATCCCGCAAGATTATGGGATCCCCCAACCTGCGGCTGACAGCTACCTGTGTGCGGGTGCCGGTGCTGCGTACCCACGCCGAGGCCCTCAACCTGGAGTTTGAACAGCCCTTCCCTGTGGAAAAAGCCCGGCAAATCCTGGCCCAGGCCCCTGGGGTGGTGCTCATTGAAGATTGGCAGCAGAACCGCTTTCCCATGCCCATCGACGTGGCCGGCAAGGATGAAGTGGCGGTGGGCCGCATCCGCCAGGACATCTCCGAGCCCAAGGCCCTGGAGCTGTGGCTGTGCGGGGATCAGATCCGCAAAGGAGCAGCCCTCAACGCCGTTCAAATTGCCGAGCTGCTTTTGAAGGACTAATTCACCACAACCGTCCAGGTTACCGGTCCTGCTGTGGCAGGGGCGGCCTGAGCGTTGGTCAATGTTACTGGGGAGTTGGGGTAGGTGTAGGTGCCGGGTGAGGTCAGAGGTCCCGTTTGGACAGGGATGGTCACTGTGCAGGTTGCGCCGACAGCCACTTGTCCTCCGGTGAATTGAATGGTGTTCCCACCCACCGACGCTGTGAGGGTAGCTCCAGCACCACAGGAAGCAGGTAAGGGAGGAGGTGCACCAGGCCCTACGGTTAAAGGCGGCGCTCCCGGCAAGGTGTGGTTAAAGGCCAAGCCCGTCAATGGAATGGCAGCGTTGTTGGTTATTGTAAACGTCAGAGTTCCATTCCCGGTAACGGGAGCTGGGCCGATTGGGCCAAGCGGGTTGGGAGCAAAGGCCATGGTAAAGGTGGGAGCTGGCACCGTTACCGTTAAGTTGATAGCCGCAGCGGTGGCATTAGGCGCTTGGTTGCTGCTCAGGGTTACCGCGGGGCTGGTCAGGGATCCCGCTGTCGTGGCTGTAACCTAAAGATCCAGGCTGATGGTGCAGCTAGCGTTGGCTGCCAATGAGCCGTTGACCAACGAGATGGAAGGGGTCGCTGGTATCACCGTCCCCCCACAGCCATTGTTCAGGTTGTTGGGATTGGCAACGATCAAGCCGGCAGGCAGGGGATCGGAAAAGGCTAGACCCGTCAGCGGCAGAGCGGCTGTGTTGGTGATCGTGTAGGTCAGAGTTGTTTTGGCAGTAGGGCCGGCAGCTACCGAGGTGGGGCTAAATGCCTTGGTAAAAGTCGGGGCACCCGGTGTGGGCGTAGGTGTCGGGGTTGGGGTGGGTGTTGGAGTTGGGGTCGGTGTGAGTGTCGGTGTAGGTGTCGGAGTTGGAGTCGGTGTAGGTGTAGGCACTGTCGTCCCACCGCTTCCGCCGTCACCGCAGCCGGTCAGCCCCAGACAGGCCGCTCCTAGACTCAAGGCCACAAGAGAGAGTTGTAACTGCTTTTTTCTTCATCGCTCTCTCACTCCTCGTCACTATCGGACTTGACTTTAGTTTTTATCGACCTGTCTTGCTGCAGTGTACTCCAGTCCAATTGCTGTTCAGGACGCTTCTGCGCCGAGGCAATTTACAATTATTGTAATAAACCTTGGCTTAGCTGGCAAACTCCAACTAGGGAATAGCTCCTTCAGACTTGCTCTTAGGTACCTTGCTTGTAAGCACAAAATCTGGCGCTCCAAGCCAACTTTCAGAACCTCGCCTATGCCGCTCGAGCCAGCAATGTTCACACAACGTTGGAAAGGGAGGAGAATTGAGAAGCATTCGGCCTTTGTGGAGAGGGGCTTGTGCATCCAATTGGGATGGGATCCCTGGCTAGCTTTATCGCCGGCTTGGCAACCGGGTTAGGGGCCTTGCCCGCTCTGTTTCTCCCCTCGCTCTCGGAAAGGGCGCAAGGGATCCTGCTGGGGTTTGGGG
>NZ_JANSHS010000482.1:0-3562 GCF_047461695.1 Synechococcus sp. R6-7 | reverse complement strand
GCTTATTATTGACTAGAGTCATGCTCCACAACCGCGTTGAGGATCCGTCGGGGCTCAACGCTGTGATTGAGCTTAAACACCCCCCGCTCTGGAGTGCAGGTTTGGTGCAGGGGGATATGGCGAAACTGGGGCTTGCTGCGATAGGTGCGGGCCGCTGCCTGCACCCGTTCCACGAAGTCTTCTCCCAACAACACCCCTGGCGGGAAAACCTCGGCAGGCAAAGTTGGGATCCCGTTGTTCACGATCTCGGCGTAGGTTGTGGCGTAGAGGAGAACATAGGAAGTGCTGCGGCGTTCTTGGGCTAGGCAGTCCAAATCGGCAGCAGGCACCGGCTCGGCCACCAAAACCTCTACCAGGCGACCTTCCTGATCCTGCTGGAAGCAAGTGGCCACTCCCAGCACCACGTACTCCAGTCCTTGCACTGGGCTGGAGCCAAGGTGAGTTTGAGCAGTATCCGACATCGATGCCGATCTCCAAGCGGGGGAGCGAACTTTCACGGCTCCGACAGGCGCCAAGATCCCTCAAGCCGGGCGCAGTTCTCACCATAGCAACAATTTTTGCGTCGGGCAGCGGGAGCTGTTGCAAGATAGAAGGCAGATCCCAGCCCAGCTCTCTGTAAAGGATGGCAAGGGCGGCACTTGGCTGCAGGGATCCAAACTTTGCTTTACCCAAAAACTGGGCCCTCAAGGCTCACGGCTCGCTGACGCAGTCGCGACAGCTTGCGGAGCAGTAGGGAGCGGCTTTGTGCTATGCTGCCGGCAGCGGCAGGGTAGTCAACCGCTGCAGAAGCCCAACGGTTTAACGACTGGGTCAAACCCAAACAAATAATAAATAAATAGTTTTGTAATAGTTTTTTGTTGTCTGCAACAACACCCTAGGGCAGGGGGAAGCCGCCTTGAAAAAGAAAACCACTGGGGAGACAAGCGCCGCTGTCGTAGAGGGGAAACCTTCTTGCGAAAGCGAGACGGAGTCCTTTACGGTAAGTGCTGTCACGGAACCAGTAACTGGAATCCTCGCCCTCTAGAGCAGGGAGCATGTCAATGGGGCAAAGCGGGGTCAGTACTGCCCGAGGGGAGCAAGGGGTTGGGTTCCAGGCACCTTTGGCAACCCTTGATTCATCATTATCTAGGAAATACTTGCTCTAAGGATCCGACCATGGCGGATGGCGAATACAGACCAGGCTTGGAAGGCGTTCCGGCCACACGCTCCAACATTAGTTTTGTGGATGGCCAGGCGGGGATCCTGGAATATCGGGGCATCCCCATCGAGGAATTGACCGCCCACAGTACCTTTCTGGAGACAGCCTACTTGCTGATCTTTGGCAAGCTGCCGACCCAATCGGAGCTGGACAACTTTGATCAGGCAATCCGCAGTCATCGACGGGTGAAATACCGCATCCGCGACATGATCAAGTCGTTTCCAGAGTCGGGCAACCCGATGGATGCTCTGCAAACCTGTGTGGCGGGCTTGGGGCTGTTTTACCCGCTGCGGGAGATGGATCCCGACTATGTATTCGGCACCGTCACCCGCTTGCTCTCCAAGCTGCCGACCATGGTGGCCATGTTCCACCAGATGCGACAGGGCAACGATCCCATTCCCCCGGACGATAGTCTGGATCACGCTTCCAACTTTCTGTACATGCTCTCGGGCAAGAAGCCGGATCCCTGGTTGGCCCGCATTTTTGACATCTGCCTGATCCTGCACGCCGAGCACACAGTCAATGCCTCCACGTTTGCCCTTCTGGTGAGCGCTTCCACGCTGGCTAACCCTTACAGCAGCCTGGCCACGGCGGTGGGTACCCTTTCGGGGCTGTTGCACGGGGGGGCCAACCAACAGGTGATGATGCTGCTGCGGCAAATTGGCTCGGTGGAAAATGTGCGCTCGTTTATCGAGGAGAAACTGGCCAAAAAACAGCGCATCATGGGCATGGGGCACCGAGTCTACAAGGTGAAGGATCCACGGGCCACCATCCTGCAGCGGCTGGCTGAGGAGCTGTTTGAGCGCTACGGCCACGACAAGTACTACGACATCGCCCTGGAAGTGGAACGGGTGTGCGAGGAGTTGCTAGGGCCGAAGGGGATCTACCCGAATGTGGACTTCTACTCAGGGTTGGTCTACGCCAAGCTGGGGATCCCAGAAGATTTGTTTACACCGGTGTTTGCCATTGCCCGAGCGGCGGGTTGGCTGGCCCATTGGCGGGAGCAGTTGTCCGATAATCGGCTTTTCCGACCCACCCAGGTGTACACAGGTGAACGCCAGCAACGCTACATCCCTATAGAAGAGCGGGGTTGAGAGCCGTTTGACAGGGCGCTGGGCCGGGATCCAAACTCAGTAAGGCCCAAATTGTGCGTGAGGCGGTGTGTTGAGCCTTTTAGACTCTCCCCTTTGGCGAGACGGGTTCACCCTGTTTCTGAGCCTTGTGGTGCAGGCAATGCCATTTTTGCTGCTAGGGGTGTTTCTATCGGGGCTGCTGGCGGTGTTTGTCGAGGGATCCCAGTTGGCCCGTTTCCTGCCCAAAGGCAAAATCGGCAGCGCGGTGGCCGGTGGCGCTTTAGGATTCTTTTTCCCGGTGTGCGAGTGCGGCAACCTGCCGGTGGCCCGTCAACTGGTGATCAAAGGGATCCCACCCCACGTGGCGGTGGCCTTTCTGTTGGCGGCGCCGGTGTTTAACCCGGTGGTGATCTTTTCTACTTGGATTGCCTTTCGCTCCATGCCGGAGCTGGTGATCTACCGAGTTCTCTTTTCCTTCGGCATTGCGGTTGTCGTCGGCTTGATCTTCAGCCTGCAAAAGGATTTCCAGCCTCTGTTGCAGCCGTCAGTCTGGCGGGAGCTGCAGCGCAATTGCTCCCAAGAAGCTGATCCGAAGAACATCTCCCGCTCGCCGTTGTTGCAGGGGGGCACCTTCTGGATTGGATCCCAGAGCCCTGCTCAAGGGGCCTCTGGCGGATCTCTGGCCACTTTACAAACGGCTGAAGATGTGTATCGCTCTGCTCTGGCCGCTGCGCCTTCTCCCTCCAGGGGACAAAAAGGAGTTCTCCTGCTGCAGACCTGGGCCAGGGAGATCCGCGAATTGGGATCCGTGCTCATCTTGGGCTCGGCGATGGCCGCCCTGATTCAAACGGTGATCCCGCGTTCGTTTGTGCTGGATTATGGCCAAGATGCATTGCTCTCAATCCTGATCATGATGGCCCTGGCCGGGATCATCTCCATCTGCTCGACGGTGGATGCCTTTTTCGCCCTCTCCTTTGCCGCCACCTTCACGCCGGGATCCCTGTTGGCTTTTATGGTGTTTGGGCCGATAGTAGACTTGAAAGCCATAGGCTTGATGCTCACTCTGTTCAAGCCCCGCGCCATTTTCTACTTCGTGATCTTGGTCTTTCAGCTTACTCTGGTGGGAGCTTTAGCCATCAACTACTATGGCAGTTAAAGCGTTTGTTTGAACCTTTCTCCACAGGGACACCCTCTCCATCCACTCTCCGTCAAATATTCGTCAAATATAGTTGCTTCAGTTTAGGGTAAGACGCCTGGGCTCCTGATCGCGCCAGCGGGACGGAGTCCTTGA
>NZ_JANSHS010000481.1:0-879 GCF_047461695.1 Synechococcus sp. R6-7 | reverse complement strand
GGGCGTATTTCTGCACAAAGGGCTCCGGCGGCCAGTAGGGCAGATGGGGCTCCATCAGGTTGACAAAGCAAAAGAAGGGCCGTGCTCCGGGATCCGACCGGCGGCGGGCCATCTGCTGCAGGTAGCGGTTGAGGTCGGCAATCGAGGCGGCGGTGTTGCCTTTGAAGTTGAGCAGGCGGGTCCAGAGGGAGGCAAACCAGGGGTGCAGCGCCAGCTGGAAGAGGGCGTCGGAGCGGGCAAAGGCGTTTTGCACCGGGTAGGAGAGCCGCCGCCAAAATTGGGTGTAGGCGGCCAGCCAGCGGTTCAAGGGGGCGGGCAAGGGGGTGCCTTCGGGGGGGCGGGTGGGCAGAGCGCCACCGTAGTTGTAAAAGGTTTCAAAGCCGCGCCGCAAGCCGTTTTTCAGGATCCCCACCAGAGGGTTGTTGCAAAAGCCCACGGTGGTATAGCCGCTCAGCTGCAACAGCTCTGCCAGGGTGGGCAGGGCGGGGCTCAGCTCCAGATCTGCTTGGACAGTCTGGTGGGTGCTGGGATATTCCCCCGTAAACAGGGAAGCGTGGGAGGGGATGGTCCATTGGGCAGGGGCGATGGCCCGCTCGAAGAGGGTGGATTCGGCGGCCAGCCGATCCAGGTTGGGGCTGGTGGGCACTTGGCGGGCACGCTCCGCTTCTGACCAATAGCAGGAGAGACGATCTGCCCGCTGGGTATCCAGCACGATCAGCAGGATGTTGGGGCGTTCTGCAGCAGCGCCGGCCCTTGCGGGGGAATGTCCTGTTTGCGCCACTCGGACGGAGTCCTCAAAGCTCACCACAACTCACCCGATACTTTTCCTTAAAGGTATCCCTATCCTGCCATGCTCTCGGCCAGCTTTCTGCTTCCCCC
>NZ_JANSHS010000480.1:0-1292 GCF_047461695.1 Synechococcus sp. R6-7 | reverse complement strand
CCCCCCCGCACAATGGCTGTGCAATAGCCCCCCGAGGTTTTCTCAAAGCCGATCAGCGTCACGCCTGCCGACTTGGTCATAGCGTCGGCAATGCGCACGATGACCGGAAAGCTGCGCGTCTGAATCAGGCCCAGAGAGGTTGACATCGGCATCCTAACTACTCACGCCAGTTTAGCCATTAGAGCCGGCTATCCCCAGAGGAGAGCACCTGTCGATGGGGATAAATCTTGCTCAAGAGGCGATCCAATTCCCAATGGCCAGGGATCCCATTGAGCTTATGGGTTTTGGTCTCTGGGGAGTCGGATTTTTCTTGGTGCCAACGGCGGGTTTGCTTTTCAACATTGGCCACCGGAGAACTGGGTGGGGGAGACGGCTCAGGCGACATCTCTGGAGCCATTTCCACTGCCGCCGGCGAGGGCTCTGCCGGGATGGGCTTGCTGCCGCCCGCCTCCTGGAGATCGAAACCATAGGTGGGATCCCCGAGCAGCGAGCCGGGGGGAATGACTGCTTGGCTGAGCACCGAACAATTCAGCACTGTGGTTTCTGAGCCGATGCAGGCGTTTTTGCCGATGGTGCCCTGCCCGATCACCAGCACCCCCATTCCCAAGGTTGCTCCCGCCTCCACGATGAGGGATCCCCCACAGGCGTGCAGAACGGATCCCATGCCGATACACGCGCCGCGCCCGATGTGAATTCGACAGCCGGGGTTGGCCCGCAGCAGCACCCCTGCCCCAATCCCCGCCCCGGCTTCCACCTGTACCTCACCACTGACAAAATAGCGAGTTTCGTCGTTCTGGCCAGGCAAGGCGCGGAGCGTCATGGAGTTGGGCAAAGTAGAGGCCAACAAAGTGCTCCTCATCGCTGGGGGGTTGGGCTTGAACCAACAGAGGTCAAAAAAAGCTGGGATCCCTCAAGGGGTTTGGATGATCTGCTCCAGCACTCGCCGTTTGGCTTTTGGGTCAATACCCAGCAGGCGGACGTATTCGCCGCGATGTTCCTCCAGACAGGCTTCCAGAGCTGCCACCACTTGCGGCACTTGGGTGGCCTCGATGGGGCTACAGCTTTGCCAAGAAGAGGTGCGAAAACGGCGCTTGTCCGCATGTTCGGTGCCGATGCGGTAGCCTTGGCTGAGCAACTGCTGCACCTGAGCCACCACCTCGGCATTGAGGCGGGTGCCAGAAGGGGATCCCTTGGGGGCAGAAGCAGGAGCCGCGGCAGCAGCAGCAGATTTTCCGCTAGGGGTTTGGATGATGCGCTCATAGACCCGCCGTTTGCCTTTGGGATCGATCCCC
>NZ_JANSHS010000479.1:0-685 GCF_047461695.1 Synechococcus sp. R6-7 | reverse complement strand
TCCTTTCGCGTAAGCGGGACGGAGTCCTTTAGCGGGGCGGAGCCCTTTCGCTGGGCTCGAATCGGCTTGCGGGCACAGAAGCGGGATACCCCCTGCACCTGCTCCAGGCGAATTTGGGGCGGCGAGCGCCGTTGCAAGGTTTGCGCCTCCGGGGAGTCTGCCGCAATTAGGCGGCCTTGGTGCAGGTAGGTGGGGCTGACCCAGTGGAGATTGGGATGGTTGCCCGCCAGCAGCCAACGGCAGTGGGAGCACTTGCCGCAAGGGATCCCGGAGCTGGATTCGCACAAGAGGGCCTGGGCAAACCAACGGGCCATCAGCTTCCGCCCCACCCCTTGGGGGCCCAAGAAGCAGTAGCTGGAAGTCACCCGCCCCTTCTCCAGGGCCGCCACAAGCAGTCGTGCCGCCATCTCCTGCCCGACAATGTGCTGTGGAGGCAAGACCTTCATCCGCTTGACGGTCTCGGCGCTCGGACGGAGTTCTGGCATATCTCAGCATCCGCTGGCAGAAGCTGGCAGGAAATGTTTGCGAAAATACTGCAGCGTCTCCGGTCGCAATAACCCCCGCTCCACCAAGGGATCCCCCCAGTGGGGCGAAGATTCATCCATCGGCGGCAAGGACTCCAGCACTTCAGCAGCCAACAAGTCGGCAGCCTTGAGGAACTGATACATTTACGCTGAACACTGCT
>NZ_JANSHS010000478.1:0-2861 GCF_047461695.1 Synechococcus sp. R6-7 | reverse complement strand
CACCGCAACCGCCGAATTGCGCTTTCCCATTTTCGACCCGGTGGGGGCAGTGGTCTTTGCCGACTACGGCACCGATTTGGGCAGTGGAGCTGCGGTGGCCGGCAATCCTGCCCTGGTGCGCAACAAGCCGGGCAGTGGTTTGGGGCTGGGGGTCGGCATTCGCATCCAATCTCCCTTGGGGCCGCTGCGCATCGACTACGCGGTTGGGCAAGGTGGCGCTGGCCAAGGCCAACTGCATTTCGGCATTGGCGAGAAGTTCTAACTTGGCCGTGGATTTCCCTGCCGGCTTGCTATCTTGGGAGCAGGTGCTCGTAATGGAAGCAACCCATGAAACAGCGACTCGGCCTACCTTTCCCCAAGGGATCCCTGGTGTTCTTGCTGTGTTTGAGCCTGGCCCTAGCTGGGTGTGGGCCACTGGCGCGGCTGGGCATCGGCACAACTCCCATCGCCACCGTAGAGCAAAATCCCTCCCGCTACACCGATGTGTATGTCCGCGGTCGCGTGGTGAACCAGATAGGGGTGTTCGGCCAGGGTGTGTATGAGCTCCAAGACAACAGCGGTTCCCTTTGGGTCATCACCGACAAGGGGCTGCCGGCCATGAACAGCACAGTGACCGTGCGCGGTAAAGCCCAAGAGGGGATTGTGGTGGGAGGACGCAGCTTCGGGGTCTCGTTGGTGGAAGCAGAGCGCTTCTAGCCTGCCCCCAAAGCCAACATGGAAACGCGGCCTGCCAAGGTTTTGGCAATCTGCTTCAAGGCCCGGGCTGAAGCCGACTCAGGTTGGCCGATGACAATAGGCGTACCCATATCCCCCCCTTGGCGCAGGGCGATTTCCAGCGGGATCCGCCCCAGCAGCGGGACACCAAGCTCGCGGGCCGTGGTCTCTCCCCCTTCCGAGCCGAAAATATCGTACTGGCGATCCGGCAGGTCGGGCGGGACGAAGTAGCTCATGTTTTCCACAATACCCAGGATGGGCACCCCCAACTGCCGAAACATGTTCAAGCCCTTGCGACTGTCCAGCAGGGCCACCGATTGTGGCGTGGTGACGATCACAGCTCCTGCCAGCGGCACTGCCTGCACTAGGGTCAATTGGGCATCGCCGGTGCCGGGGGGCATATCCACAACCAAGTAGTCCAACTCTCCCCACTGCACCTGATAGAGAAATTGCCGGATCACCCCGTTCAACATCGGCCCCCGCCAGATCACCGGCTGATCCCGCCCCACCAAAAGGCCCATCGACACCATCTTGACGCCGTAATTTTCCAGGGGGAAGATATCCTCGCCGCCGTCCTCCCGTTTTTGCACAACCAGAGACCGATCCTGCAGGCCCAGCATCAGCGGCACATTGGGACCGTAAATATCGGCATCCAGCAGCCCCACCCGCGCTCCACTTTGGGCCAGCGCCACGGCCACATTTACCGACACCGAAGTTTTGCCCACTCCCCCCTTGCCGCTGGAAATGGCGATGATGTTGCGCACACCGGGGATGGACTGGCGATTCGGCAGGGAAGGGGAACGGGGGGTTTCTGCCGTTACCGTAACATCAATGGCTTCGATGGGGGCCAGCTGGCGGATGGCAGCTTTGCACTCCTCCACAATGAATTCTCGCAAAGGGCAGGCCGGCGTGGTCAGCACCAGGGTAAAGGCCACTCGCCCAGGCTCGACGCGAATATCCCGGATCATGTTCAGTTCCACCAGGCTGCGGCGCAGCTCCGGATCTTGAACAGGGCGCAACGCTTCAAGGATGGCAGCAGCATCAAGGGTGGAGGTGGTCATGGAATCGGAAGGCTCAGCGGGTCAGTCCATATTTCACTCTAATCGGTTTTTCTCGGGTTCTTGCCGGCAGGGAAGGACAGCTCCAAAACGGGCTGCCACGCTAGTCCTGGGCAAGCAGGCTGGCCGAGGCTGATTCTGGTTGGAAGACAACGCTGTTGGCCGACGGGGGAGGGCAATTGTGCAAGCGCTGAGTGGGAGTTGGCTTGTGGTTGGGGCTAACGTTCTGGGCTCAGTTGATCCCTCTGCTGGAAAAGAGGGGATCCCGCCGCCTCTCAATCGGGGACGAGCGCCGGGCCATGCCAACTCTCTTTTCTGACTCGGCCTGGGATCCCTTCTGCCGTTACTTTTCTCGGTCACCCTACCTGCCTTGTGCGATGAGTCCTCTGGGCCCCTGCCGCTGCCCCCACCACGCTGCGCGTCCAAAAGATGCTGCCTGGGCGTTCTGTCCACAACAAGAATAAACTGTGGTCTGTTCTCGTGCCGGTATCTCAGGAAATTCAAGGAATTGGTTGTGAAGCCAGGCAAAAGTATGGAAATCCGTCCTGCCACCGCCTTAGATGTGCCCGTTTTGTTTGACCTCATCTGCGCCTTGGCCGAGTACGAGAAGCTGAGCCACCTGGTAACGGGATCCGCTGATCTGTTGCGCCACTATTTGTTTGGCCCAGAGGCTTTGGCCTCGGCGTTGTTGGCAGAAGTGGAGGGGCAAGCGGTGGGATTTGCCCTCTACTTCCGCAATTTTTCCACGTTCCTGACCCGACCAGGGATTTACCTTGAGGATCTGTTCGTGTTGCCGGAGTTTCGCGGCAGAGGCATTGGCAAAGCGCTCTTGGCACGGGTGGCTCAGGAGGCGGTGGCCAAAGGATATGGGCGGCTGGAGTGGATGGTTTTGGATTGGAACCAGCCGGCGATTGAGTTCTATCGACGCATGGGTGCCCAGCAACATCCCGAATGGATTCTCAACCGCGTGGTGGGTGCTGATTTGGAGGCTCTGGCTCGGCTGGCTGAGGATCCCTGTCGATCTTGAGCAAGCTCCCCTCTGTTACAGACGCTAGCATTCGTGACATCCTCCCGGCGCTCGTCCTACGG
>NZ_JANSHS010000477.1:0-2319 GCF_047461695.1 Synechococcus sp. R6-7 | reverse complement strand
GGGGGCGGGCGAATTTTTAACCCCCGAAGAGGCAGGCAAATACGGCTTCCCCAAACCCGATTGCCAAGCGGTGCCGGTGGGAGCGGAGCCAATGCCTTTGGGATTTGGGGCGCGGCTGACCTGGGATCAGACGTCTGAGGCCAAGGTGGAACATCTGCTCGCCACCGCCGTAAACAGTTGGGCCAAACTCCTGCAAGCGGAGGCCAAAGCCGTATGAAACCAGCCTACGTCGCCTCCCTCAAGATTCAAGATGGGGCAGAGTCCTCGCTTTCCCAAGTGCTCTCGGCTTGTTTTTCCACTTCTGAAAAAACCTACTCCTTTCTGCGCTGGCCCCATCGAGTCAGCGGCATTCAGGTGGGGATCCCGGCGGATCCCGTCTGTCCAGAGGGGCAAGTTTTCTCCCAACAAGGGGAACTGCGCTGGAAAAGCACCCCCCACGGCTGGGATCTGCTGTATCTGGGGATCCAAGCTCCCCCGGACTCCTTTATCCCTCTGCCGGGAGAGTGGCGGTGGGAGGATCACGCAGCCGACCTGTACGGATCCCAAAATCGAGAAACCCGCTTTCCCAAGCCCCTCAGCCATCCCCAAGATCTCAAGGTGGGCCAGCGCTACTTCCGAGATGAGCGAACTGCCCGCGTTCACTTTATTGCCCTGATTCCGAGGTGACCATGACCCCCCAAGGCCCTCGCCCATTGCCCAACCAGGCCGCATCTGCAAGATCGTCTGCCGGCAACAGCAGTCGAGTTGGAGGCAAACCAACCGTGTTTCCCAAACCCTACGAGCTGATCCCGTTTCCCACCCAGCGCCCCACGCTGGAGCGGCCCGCCGGCCACGCCAAGTTCCACGCCGATAAGCTGCACGGCACCCTCTTTCTCACCCTGACGGTGCAGACTGCCGTCCACATCTCCACCGGCCACTTGGCCTTGGGCAGCGATGTTGGAGTCAAAGGGATCCCGGTGCTCAAAACCATGACCACCACTCCCAACGGAAGGCTTAAAATCCAGGGCAGCTCCCTCAAGGGGGCCATCCGGGCCATGTACGAGGCGATCACCAACAGCACCCTGGCGGTGATGATGAGCGAGTACCGAAATCGGATCCCCCCAGAGCGGCACCCCTGCCGCAACAAAGAGCAGCTTTGTCCGGCCAGCCGCGTTTTCGGTGCCCTGAACTGGCAGGGATTGGTGGAGTTCAGGGATGCCATTGCCACCGGCACCGGATCGGGTGGCGGATCCCTGCCCCCGCTGTACTGTCCTCGCCCGGATCAGTGCAAAGCTTACTTTAAAAAGGAAAACGGCAAAGTCATTGGACGCAAGTTCTACTACACCCACAGAAACGCGTTGCAGAACAGTTCAAGGGGAACGCCCACCCAGCAAGCGATGCAAAACACGGTTTTCAAAACCCAAATCCATTTCAAAAACCTCACCCCTGCCGAGCTGGGCACCTTGCTCACGGTCTTGGGGCAGGATCCCAAGCATTCCATGCTGCTGAAGGTGGGGGGCGGCAAGCCCGTGGGCCTGGGATCCCTGCAGGTCACCCTCGACAAGATCGAGCGGCCCGGCAACCTAAAAGATCGCTACAGCCGCTACGATCCCCCAGAAGCCGATACCCTGGAAGGAGGACGCCTCCAAGCCTTTGTGCAAGAGCAAATTCGAGCTGCCCAGGGCTACATCTTGCCCGAACAACTCAAGCGATTGGCCGCCATCC
Source organism: Synechococcus sp. R6-7 (assembly GCF_047461695.1). Taxonomy (NCBI): domain Bacteria; kingdom Bacillati; phylum Cyanobacteriota; class Cyanophyceae; order Synechococcales; family Synechococcaceae; genus Synechococcus; species Synechococcus sp. R6-7. The sequence goes on along the minus strand of NZ_JANSHS010000477.1, from coordinate 615 downwards.
TGAGTCCCACTGCTCTGCGCGAGCCGCCCACCGGAGTGTACTGAGGGTTCCCCCATGCTGTCAGACACTGTCGATCTCAGCCCCCAATCTTGGGATCTCGCCCACGGCATCGCCCTGACCTTGGCCAAGGAAAGGGTGGATGTCAGCGAGTTGAGCAAATGCGTCGCCTATCTGCGCTCGGTTGCCCATCACCCTGACGCGGGATCCCGCTTTTTCCGATTCACCGGCGAGCTGGTGCGGGAAAATGGCCTATGCCGTACCCAACAAACCAGAAGGTACCATCAGCTCATTGACGAAACCTGCAAAAGGTACTTGCAACCTCTGCAAGACAGGCCGGCGGAGATGCTGCAGATCCTGGGCTGGGCAGCCCGGCTGGCTCGCTACTACAAGGATGGAGGGATCCCTATTGGCGAGATTCCACCACCTCAGGGATCCCAACCCAACGACAACTCCGGTCCCAAGGACTCCGTTCCCCAAGGGGCGGGAAACAAATCCCAGGACGACAGACAACAACAAAACCATCAACACCAACAAGACCAGGCCCAGCATCAGGCCCGCAAAGCCCACTTCCAGACCGGGCAAAAGCTGAAGGCCACCATCACCAACATCAAGGGC
>NZ_JANSHS010000476.1:0-1009 GCF_047461695.1 Synechococcus sp. R6-7 | reverse complement strand
TTTCTGAAAAAGCAGCCCTGTTTCTGGTGTTGGCCGCGGTGGGCGCCATCGGAGCTTTGGTGGCCAAGCTCACCATTGTCAAGCTCACCATTGTGGTGGGGCGCACCGTTCGCAAGGATTCCTATTTTCTCTCCCAGAGGGCTGGATTGGCGGATCCCTTTACACAGACTCAAGGACTGAGCGATTGCGGCGCTTCTGGGCAGCCTTGACTTTCTACACGGCCCTGCCTCTGGGGTGGGTGGGGGAGTTGTCGTTTGAGGGCATTGCCGCCTGGCTGCCAGGGGTAGGTGTGTTGCTGGGCGGGATCCTCTCCCTGGCTGGGATCCTGCTGCAGATTTTCCCCAATCCGGTGCGGGCCGCTTTGCTCTTGGCCCTGTGGGTTCTCTTGACCGGTGGGCTGCACCTGGACGGGGTGGCCGATACTGCCGATGGCTTGGCGATCAATGTCCACAAGCCTCCCCACACAGGGGATCCGCAACCGGCAGCCCAGGCAGACCCGGAGGGATCCCGTCGCCGTCTGCAGGTGATGAGCGATAGCCACACCGGGGCCTATGGGGTACTGGCCTTGGTGCTGCTGCTGCTGCTGAAATTTGCTGCCCTGAGCAGCGTTCGAGCTTGGCCCCTCTTGCTGCTGGTGCCCGCCTGGGGGCGTTGGGGCCAGTTGCTCGCCATTGCCCTGTACCCCTATCTGCGAGAGCAGGGATCCGCCCGCTTCCTCAAAGACTCCACTTCCCTGCCGGGATCCCTGTGGCCGGGCACTCTGCTTGTGCTGGCCATCACCGGGGGGTTGGGCTGGGCTGGGATCTTGGCTTGGCCCCCTTTGCTGCTCTGGACGCTGGGATCCGCCCTGGGGGCTTGGGCCGTGGGCTACTGGATCTACCGCCAGTTGGGAGGACACACGGGCGATACCTACGGAGCTACGGTGGAATGGTCAGAAGCGATAGCACTGCTGTGGGGATCCCTTATTGGGCCATCATGAATCTGATACATTTACGCTGAACACTGCTGA
>NZ_JANSHS010000475.1:0-1218 GCF_047461695.1 Synechococcus sp. R6-7 | reverse complement strand
TTTCCGCATAGAGGGCGCGGGCTTTCTCGATGGCCCCATCGGATCCCAGAGCGGGATCCGTCAGAACCAAGTCCACGCCATAGGCAGCCAGGATCTTCTTGCGCTCCGGGCTGGCGTTGGCGGGAAGAGCCAGCTTGACCTTGTAGCCCAAGGCGGCCCCGATCCAGGCATAGGCGATGCCGGTGTTACCGCTGGTGGCATCGAGGATGATCTTGCCGGGGGTAAGCTTGCCCTGGCGTTCGCCAGCGCGAATCATGTTGAGGGCCGGGCGATCCTTGACTGAACCCCCAGGGTTGTACCACTCTGCCTTGCCATATACCCGTACCGATTCCGGCAAATCGGCAGCAACCCGCCGCAGACGGATCAGCGGTGTTCCCCCCACCAGCTCAATAGGGCTATCCACAGCAGGGAGCAACGGGCGAGAAGAAAATGCAGTCGGATACAAGGGGGATCCCTCGCTAGACAGGCATCGGCTGGACAACCATTCCTCATCTTACCCCGGTCTTTCCGGCCTCTTGGGAGCTTTTTAGTTTCCCCCTCCTGCCCAAGTTCTGGCTAGGCTCTAAGATGGGGGTAGAAAAGTGGGATTTTCCCACAGCAGGATGACGCGGAGGGGCATGGCAGAAATTGGGATTGTGACTGCCCAGCAGTTTGATCGGCGACGGGGCCAGATCCATGTCTACGACGGCGAGGGCAAAGGCAAGTCCCAGGCGGCCCTAGGGGTTGTGCTGCGTTCCATTGGCTTGGGGATCGAAAAGGCGGCCCCCAGCCGGGTGTTGCTGGTGCGGTTTCTCAAGGGGCCAGGCCGAACCTATGCTGAGGATGCGGCCATTGCGGCTCTGCAGCGAGGCTTCCCCCATCTCATCGATCAATTGCGCACCGGGCGGGGAGAGTTTTTCGGCCCAGATGAGATCACCAAGTTTGACCGTCAGGAGGCCCGCCGCGGTTGGGATGTGGCCAAAGGGGCTTTGGCGTCGGGGTTTTACTCGGTGGTGGTGCTGGATGAGCTCAACCCGGTGCTGGATCTGGGCCTGTTGCCTGTGGAGGAGGTGGTCAGTACCCTCAAGCAAAAGCCGGAGGCCATGGAGGTGATCATCACCGGGCGCGGCGCTCCCAAGGAAATTATCGACCTGGCGGATTTGCACTCGGAAATGCGCAGTGTCCGGCGGGCGACGGATCCCCAAAACGGCCAACCCCCTTGCAGCGGCATCGAGATCT
>NZ_JANSHS010000474.1:0-2140 GCF_047461695.1 Synechococcus sp. R6-7 | reverse complement strand
CTTATTATTGACTAGAGTCATGCTCCCCAGACCGACATAGCAAAAAGGCTTAGGTCGTTGACCCAAGCCCGCCTCAGCATACTCATACCAGATGCCAGGAACCAGACTTGAACTGGTGACACGAGGATTTTCAGTCCTCTGCTCTACCAACTGAGCTATCCCGGCTCTGGACCTACTATCTTACGATGTCGAGGGGGGTTTTGACAACTGGTGGCGCCCCCAATTTAGCCAATCAATTTCTCCAAAGCCTCCATCTGGGGGATGCAGAGAACATCTCGGTTGCGATCCCGGCGGATCAGCTCCTCTTGCTCCAGCTTGGACAGGACGCGAGTGACCGTTTCCCGGGCTAGGCCACTTAGGCTGCTCAGCTCCCGATGGGGCAAGTTGGGGATCTCTACGCCACTTCGGCTAACCCGGCCACGGGATTCGGCCAGAAACAGCAGGATATCGGCAACACGGGCCGTACTACTGGCCTCGCGCAACTGCAGACGACGGTTGATCTGCCGTAAGCGGCGCGACATGAGCTGAGCAAGGCGGATGCCGGCCTGAGGATCAGAAGCCAAAAAAGCCAGAAAGTGCTGGGCCGACAGACAACCGACTTTGGTGGCTGTTAGGGCTACAACGTCGGTAGAACGAGGCGCTTCGTCCAAAGCAGCCATTTCCCCGAAGATTTCTCCTGGGCCAAGAATGGTGAGGGTGATCTCCCGGCCTTCGAGATCATGGGTGCGAATCTTGACCCACCCTTCCAGGATGAAATAAACGGCGTTACCCCAGTCATTTTGTAACAAGATGGCCTGATTGACTGGGTGGGAGCGCAACGACATTTGCCCGGCCAGCGGCTCTAGCCTCTCAGGAGGAAAGCCCTCAAACAGGAGCATCAGGCGTAGGTCATCTGGAGTTACATCGCTCACTGTTGGATCCTCCTGGACGGGGTTGGTTCTGGTCGAGTGGGATGGGAAAAGGGTAGGCCTGGAAAGCCCCCCTGCTCCCCAGCCTACAGCCCGCCAGGGCGAACTGCGTAGCGATAGGGCAGGGCTTTAGACCCAATTTTGACCTCTACTTTGGAAAGGGATCCCTGCCCAAAAAAGCTGCTGCCATTCTCTAACCCAGAAACGGCAAAATCCATCTTGCTGATGTTAATTCTCTCGACTTTGTGCAGTTTGAGTCGAGATCTAGACCTGCTGAAGTTGAGATTGCCAATCTTGGCTGGTATCCAAAACCTTTAAAAAAGGCCGTTCCGACTCGGAAAAATCCTGCCAGTGGGCCTGCTGTTGGGAGAGCATCTCGGCGGTGGCATCGGCAATGTCGGCAGAGGGCTGCTGATCCCCATCGATGCAGCCGGCTGGGGCCAAGAGGGGTTGAGGAGCTGGGCTGCGGCGTTGCAGGCGCTCCCGCAAAACAGGTTCAGGGGCGTAGCAGTGGAGGATGCGCAGTGGGATCCCTTGGCGTTGGGCCTGATCAATGGCCATCCCCCGCAGGGCTTGCCGGTCAAACTTGGCGTCCAGAATCACGGTGTAGCCTTCCTGGGCCAGCTCTACTCCCAACTGCACCAAGCGGCGGTAGGTTTTATCGGTCATCTCCGGGGTATAAACCTGCGGCCCCCCCCGTTGCCGCAGAGGGATCCCGGCCAAATGCTTGCGCACCGCATCGGAGCGAATGTGAATGGCTCCCCGCTGACGGGCCAAGTGGCGGGCTACCGTGCTTTTGCCGGATCCCGACAATCCCGACATCAGGAACAACTGCCCCCGCTTGGGGAGGGTGTATTCCCAGGCAAGACGGTAATAGCGGGCGGCGGTGCTAAAGGCTGTGGCCTTGGCTTCCTCTGCTGCAGTGGGATCCTCCAGCAAAAAAGAGGTGACCTTGGCCCGCACGTAGGCTTGGCGGTTGAGATAAATAGGCAAGATCTTCAGCCCTTCCCAATCTCCGGTTTCTTCCAGGTAGGTGTTCAAATAGGCGTTTCCCAGATCGGGGCGATGGCGGGCATCCAAATCCATCACCCCATAGGATACGTCGTACATGACATCCACAAAGCGGAAGGCTTCATTAAACTCGATGCAATCAAAAAGCAGGATCTTCCCTTCCCAAAAACAGATGTTGCCTAGGTGCAGGTCTCCGTGGCATTCACGAATGCGGTTTTGTT
>NZ_JANSHS010000473.1:0-1893 GCF_047461695.1 Synechococcus sp. R6-7 | reverse complement strand
GCCTAGCGGTTGGTGTCGGGTAGTTTACGTTCAGCATTCGGCCCAAAAGGATCCCGTCTTGCCCAAATGCTCTGCTGCCCAAGGCGCTATACCCAGGTCACCCCATGTTGCTACGCAACGCTTACGCGAACGCTGGGGTCGGCGTCTTTTGCAGAGCTTGATTTTCCTGTTGGTTCTGGTCGGGGGATTGGGCTACTGGCAGTGGCAGACCTGGCTCCAGCCGGTGGGCGGCCCAGAACCGATCCAAGTAACAATCCAGCCGGGCAGCAGCAGCCGTCTGATCGGGCAAAAACTGCGCCAAGCAGGGGTGATTCGCTCAGCTCTGGCTTGGGAGCTGTGGAGCCGCACCTTCGGGCGCGACTGGGTGTTTCAGGCGGGCACCTACGCTTTGGATCCCAACCAGGACATGCTGGCCGTGGCCCAGCAACTGCGGCAGGGAAGGATCCTGCAAAGACGTCTGACCATCCCGGAGGGTTGGCGCATCGAGCAAATGGCAGAGGCTCTGGCCCAGCGCAACTGGCTGGCAGCCGATGCCTTCATTGCCGTGACCCGGGTGATTCCCCCCCTCGACTGGCTGCCCCCCAACTTGAGCTCACTAGAAGGCTACCTGTTCCCAGACACCTATCTTTTCCCCATCGAACAGGTGGAGGGATCCCTGCCGGATCAAGAAAAGGCCCAGATGGTGGTCGACGCCATGCTGCAGCGATTTGTCGCGGTGGCCCTGCCCCTGTTTCGCCAGCACACCACTTCCCTGTCTCTGCACGAGTGGGTTACCCTGGCCAGCATTGTGGAGCGGGAGGCCGTGGTGCCGGAAGAACGCGCTTTGATTGCAGGTGTCTTTCTGAACCGGCTTAAGAAAGGGATCCCCCTGGGAGCCGATCCGACGCTGGAGTATGCCTTGAATATCCGGCAAACCCCAGACCGCCGCCTCACCCTTGCGGAGGTGCGTACCCCCTCTCCCTACAACACCTACCTCAACCCGGGTTTGCCCCCCGGCCCCATCGCCAGCCCGGGCTTGGCCAGCTTAAAAGCCGTTTTGGAGCCTGAGCAAACCGACTATCTCTACTTTGTGGCCCGCTACGATGGCACTCACATTTTCAGCAAAACCCTAGCAGAGCACGAGGCAGCCCAATTGCAAATTATTCAAGAGCGTCGGCAAGCTGCCCAGGGATCCCACCATAGTCCTCAACCCAGTCCTTAGCCGAGGAGCGGATGGTACACAAACCTTGGTTCAAGCTCCTGCAACCGGATCTGGTGGTGGCCGGCACTGTCTTAAAGTTGCGGGCAGAAGACCTGTGGGCCTGGCAGGTAAAAGGCATCATCTTTGACGTAGACGGTACACTGGTGCCGAGCCGACAGGTTGAGGTGGATCCTGCTGTGGCTGCTTGGCTGGAGCAGTTGCGTCCGCACTTTCAAATTTGGCTGGTGAGCAACAACCTCAATCGCAGCCGCATCCAACAAATCGGAGAAAGCCTGGATCTGCCTTACATTCACCGGGCCGGGAAACCCTCACGGCGGGCTTTGCGGCGGGCCGCAGCCCAGATGGGCTTGCCGGTAGAAGCAGTGGCTATGGTGGGAGACCGCCTGTTGACGGATATTTTGGCGGGCAATCGACTGGGGTTGGTAACCGTGCTGGTCAACTCCCTCTTGTCCGAAGCAGTCGAAAAGAACCCTGCTACCCTCTAGGGGCTGCGCTTTTAAGAGATTTGAAGATTGGACAACAATAGTTGCTTGTCCCTCACCCCCGACCCCTCTCCCAAGGGGAAGAAGGGAGCTAGGAACCGAGGCAATAGGCCAGTTTGCCGTTATTTCAGATTAGGGTGAGATGCCTGGGCTACTGAAAAGAGCCCTAGGGATCCCTGCATTATTGCTCCGCAACGCTGACGCGAAGAC
>NZ_JANSHS010000472.1:0-2301 GCF_047461695.1 Synechococcus sp. R6-7 | reverse complement strand
GCGCGTAGCGCGGGTGTCGGGTAGTTTACTTGCCTTTTTTGTCCTTTTTGCTCGGCTTGGGCTTTTCTGCTGCCGGGATCTCTGTAGCGGTCTCTGCCGCTTTCTCCTCAACTGGGAGCGTTGCCTCTGCCGCAGAGGCTGAGACGGTTTCAGCAGGGGATGCTTCTACAGCCTTTTCTGTAGCTGGCTCGGCTTCCGCAGCTGCAGCTTCTCCATCCGTTTCCGCCCCCGTAGCCGTCTCTGAGGAGGATTCAACGGCCTCAGGGATCCCAGATACCTCTGCTTCTGGCTCATCGAACTTAAACTCGGCCTCTGGCACTTCAACCTTCTCCTCCGAGCCTGCCAAAGAAGTGGGCGCCTGGGTTGGATTCCCCTCGCTATCGACCCAGTTGACCGTGGTCTGAGACTTCAGCCAAGCCATCACCTTGTTGGTCAGCAAGCCTTCATAGACGGCTTGGCGTACTCGTTCCCGATCCAGCTTTTGGCCTTGCTGGGCGTAGGCCGCCATCACCTCTTCCACTTCCACGTCCAACTCCGTAGAGCCTACGGCAATTTGCTCTTGCCGAACGATGGCACTCAGGGCCAAGGTGCGCCGCAGCCGGTCGATGGCTTCGGGTCGGTGGCGCTCTTTCAACTGGTTAAGGGTTTCGGGAGGCAACTCGGACAAGAACTTACGGAGCTCCCCCGGCTTGATGCCTTCCTGCCGCAGGGCCTGGAGACTCTGGGCCAGCAGTTGTGTCGTTTCTTGTTCGATGAGGGTTTCCGGCAAATCCACCTCAGTAGTCTCCAAGATGGCGTTGAGGAGGGCGGTTTCCAGGTTCTCCTCGGATTGTCTCAGGGCATCCTGTTCAAGGCGCTTTTGCAAGTGCTCCCGCAGTTCGGCCACCGTTTGAAAGCTGCTGATCTCTTGCACAAAGGCATCATCCAATTCGGGCAGCTCTTTGGCCTTGATCTCCCTCAGGCAGACAGTGAAGGTAACCGTTTTCCCGGCCAACTCTTTTCTGAAGTAGTCGTCGGGGAAGGTGGCTGCGATCTCCTTGGTTTCGTCGAGCTGCATGCCCACGATGCCCGCCACAAAACCGGGGATGAAGTTGTCTTCCTTGAGTTCCAGCTGGAAGTCCTGGGTGGTCATCTCGTCGAGGGGATTGCCTTCTGCATCGCGGGCCTCAAAATCGATCACCACCACATCCCCCAACTGAGCAGGCCGATCTTCTACCGGCAAGAGGGTGGCCCGCTGATCCCGCCATCGGTCGATGAGCTGGTCAATTTGCTCAGGCTTGACGTCAACACGGGTTGCCGTAACGGTCAGCCCTTTGTATTGGCCAACGCGGGCTTCGGGGTACACCTCAACATATCCTGAGAAGCTGAAGTCTGCTTCGGGGTTGAACTGAGCCAAGAGCTGACCCACCTCATCATCCAGCTCGAACCGGCTAATGGGAGTGAGCCGAGCTTCCTTGAAAGCCTGTTGAATGGCCTCGCTGATCAGGTCATCCACAGCACTGGCCATGATGCGCTCGCGGCCCACCTGCCGCACAACGAGGTTGCGGGGGGCCTTGCCCTTGCGGAATCCCGGAATTTGGATATTCTGCTCCAGTTGACGCAAGGTTTTTTCGTAGGAGCGCTTCACCCGGTCGGCTTCTACCACGATTTTGAGACCGACCCGGCTGCCAGGGCGTTTTTCTTGGATAACCTGCATAGGAAGTATGAGCTAGGGAGAGGGGCAAGTAGAAGTTCAATTCTACCTCAACGGCCTGTGGGTCAACCTGGGGATTTTAGGCAGGGGATCCCTCGGTGGCCACTTCTTTCACATCCTGGATGTCCTCTTGGGGTTCGGCACGCTTGCTGGGAGGCAGTTGCTTCACTTTGGCTTCCAGCTCCACCACCATTTCCTTGAGTTCGGTGATGGTGACCTCCTTCTCCTGCAGTTGCCGATTTTTTTCCCGGGCTTCGATGCTGAACTGTACGCGCATCCAGAGGCTATACAGCCAGGCGAGGGCGGCCCCAATCCCGGCAGATGCCAGAAGTTCCATCACCAGAGGGCTTTCAACGCTGACGCCGGGGGCAAAAGTAACCGTGACCGGGGTGGCGTTTTGCATGGCAAAGAGGGCAATGGCCAGGAGGGCTGAAAACAAGATCAGGTAGTTGAACAGTCGCATCGTTTTTCTCCTCGAAGGGATCCACTACGGCTTGCCAGCACCAGAATACCCATAAACTCGGGCCGGTTTTTGAGAAAAATTCCCTCAGAAAAACCAGCCATAACTGTGTAAGCCTTTGCCCAGAAAGTTCACCCCCAGATAACAC
>NZ_JANSHS010000471.1:0-507 GCF_047461695.1 Synechococcus sp. R6-7 | reverse complement strand
CCCCCAGCCCCCCTTAGGGCAAAGTGAGCTGGGTTTGGCTGTTGCCCTGGATCCGAGCAGTGTTGGCCTGCCAATCCAGGATCCCTTGGTTGCCTCTGACAGTCAAAGCCTGGCCGGGCTGGCGGTAGCGCACGTTGCCCTGGGCCTGCAGCTGGGTGGAGCCGATGCGCCAGCGGATCTCCTGGGCCTGCAGCTCTTGACCGGTTTGCTCGGCTTTGGCTTGCCCGTTGCCCAATATGCGCAACTCGGTTAGAGGCAGGGGAGCCCGCAACTGCTCGCCCCTGAGGCGCAAAGCTTGTAAGGGAGCGTAAACCTCTACAGACCCTACTGCCTGCACTTCCCCGACGCCAAATTGCCACAGAAAACGGCTGGCAGCCAGCTCCAGATCCGGATCCCGGTACTCTGCCCGCACAGGCTGAGTGGGATCCAGGTTCTCCAACTGCATCTGGGCTTGGCCAAAGTCGACGAGCAGCCGCTCCCCCCACAGGGATCCCTGCCCATCCAACA
>NZ_JANSHS010000470.1:0-6455 GCF_047461695.1 Synechococcus sp. R6-7 | reverse complement strand
CTTAGCGGTCGGAGCCGGGTAGTTTACGGAATAGGATCCCCGCATCAAAGTAGCTGGCACAAGGCCCCCTGCGCCGGATCCTCCCATGAAAGACCTTTACCGCGAGCTGGAATTACAGCCCAATGCAACTCTAGAAGAAATTAAAGAGAGCTACAGGCGGCTTGCCAAAGAATACCATCCCGATAAACTTCACCCAGATACACCTGTTAAGGGGCGGCAGTACATTGAGGAAAAGTTTAAGTCTATTCAGGAAGCATACTCGGTCCTGAGTGATCCTGTGAAGCGAAAAGCCTATGACTCCCAAAGGCTTTCCCAGACTTCGCCCACAAAAGGGAGCGGGTATGACCAAGACTTAAAAGCAGAACGCGGTTACAGCACACAAGATGGCAAACCTTGGCCCTTTGACTTCGACAAGATAAAGGAAGCTGCAGAAGAGATAGAACGTCGTAAGAAAAACATCGAGGCCAACTATAACCAAAGAGTAGAGCAAGTTAAGTCTGAGTTAAGGAGAAACTTGATCTCTATCGGAACAAAACAAGAGGAAGCTAAAATTGATCATACCTTTGCCACCAAAAGTGACACTATACTGGGTGCCCTCTCGCTTTTAGTCCTGAGCTTGTTCATTGGTGCCTTAAGTAGCTCAATCGGGCTTGTGCTCTTTCTAATCTCAGTTATTAGTCTTTTTATGGCCATTTTTGATAAAGGATATAGCAAGTCGCAAGTTGAGAGCGCTAAGAAGCTACAGGAAGAGGCAAAATCAGTAATAGCCCAGATAGAGAAAGATAGGAACTCGAAGCTTTCCCAGCTTGAGCTTCACTGTAGAAGTAGGATCGATCATTTTAAAGCTGTCCCTATCGAATCTATATCCCCATTTTATAAGTGGGCTGAGTGGGGAGGATCAGCTATTTTTGCTAACTGCAATGAAGGAAAAGGCAGATGCTAAAAGCCTAGAAGAAAACTTGAAGATAGCGGCTGGAGTTGCTGTGGGTATTGGCATACTAGCTGCTTTATTTGGGCTGGGAGGTGGATTTTACCCATTTTGAATCTCAAGAAGAGGCAAAACACTGCTTCATCTCCTGCAGCACTTGGGCATCTTGAGAGGCCGTTCTGGCACCGGCTTGGGCGGCCCAGCACTTGAGGCTTTCGATTTGGTCGCGGGCAATCGAGGCCAAGGGCACGGTTTCGCGGATGGCCTGCAGGATATCTTCTTGGGTAAAGTCCCGCCGGGCGCCGCTGCCACTGCCCCCAAAGGCGTTGTACATGGCATCTACGATGGCTTGCTCGATCTCGGCCCCGCTGAAGTCCTGAGCTGCGGCTGCCAAAGCTTCCAGGTCAAATTCTCGCAGGCGGCTGGGGCGCAACCGCTGCAAATGCACCCGGAAGATCTCTTTGCGCTCAGCGTGGGTGGGCAGGTTCAAGAAGAAAATCTCGTCAAAGCGGCCCTTGCGCAAAAGCTCCGGCGGCAGCAGCGGCACGTTGTTGGCAGTGGCCACAATGAAAACGGGGCTGGTCTTCTCCTGCATCCAGGTAATCAGGCTGCCAAACACCCGGCGGCTGGTACCAGAATCTCCATCGGCACTGCTGGTGATGTTGCCAAAGGCTTTGTCGATCTCGTCGATCCAAAGCACGCAGGGGGCCATCGCCTCCGCCAGTTGGATCATCTGCCGCACCCGGCTTTCCGACTCGCCGACGATGCCGGCAAACAGCCGCCCGGCATCCAATCTCAGCAGGGGCAGCCGCCACTCATTGGCGATGGTCTTGGCGGAGAGGGATTTGCCGGTGCCCTGGATCCCGACCAGCAGCACGCCCTTGGGGTTGGGCAGGCCATAGCGACGCGCCTCTTCGGTAAAGGCTTCTTGCCGCACCCGCACCCAGGCCTTGAGATTATCCAGGCCCCCCACGCTTTTGAGGGTCTCGCGGGCGGTGAAAAACTCCAGGATGCCGGTTTGGCGGATGGCCTGCTTTTTCTCCTCCAGCACCAGGTCGATATCGGCTTCGTTGACCTCCTGCTTGGCGGCCAAAGCGCGGGCCAAAACGCGGCGGATACGTTCTCGGCTCAGTCCCTGACAAGCTTTGACCAGTTGCTCGCGGGCCAGAGGGGTGAGCTTGAGTTTATCTGGGGCCACGTAGAGCTGGATGAGGCGGCTGATCTCTTCGCTATTGGGCAAGGGAATATCGACGACGGTGACCTCCTCTGCCAGGTCGCTGGGCACTTCCAGGGTGTGGCTGAGCAGGATCAGCATCTTGCGGGTGCGTTTTAGCTCGCGGCTGAGGTTTTTCAGCTCCCGGATGATGGGAGCGTTTTTGTCGCTGGTGGCGTTGCGCAACACAAAGTGCAGATCCCGCAGCACAAACAGGGTGTCCTCGTTGGGGGCAGAGCGCCACACCCGCCCCAGAGCTGCCATGATGGAGCCCCGATCCTCGCCTGTATCTTGCCAGCCCCGCACCAAGTCCCAGAACAACAATTGCCGCGGTGGGTCTGTCCGTCTGGCTACTTGGGTTAGCACGGCATCGGCAGGCTCTTCTTCTGGAGAGACCAAGTAAACCAGGGGGTAGCGGGCCCGGATCATCAAATCCAGCTCTGTCACCAGCCCTGCTTGCAGCTCCGCCGGGATCTCGACCAGGGCAGGATCCCTGCTGTCTGGATTTGTTTTTCTTGCGGCTTCTGTCATCGCCTCTGGAGTTTAGAACATCCTTACTTCATCTTCCTCTCACTTGTTCAGAAACCATTTGGATTGGAACAGCCAATAAGCAGCAAAATGCTCACGGTTGAGCTTCACGGTTGATCTTTAGGATAGGGCAGGGATCCCTTGCAGTTCGGCCAGCATGGTGCGGGCTGTCTGGGTGGGATCGGCAGCTTCCATCAAAGCCCGCACCACAGCTACACGGGTGGCCCCAGCTCGACGCACCTCGGGCAGGTTGTGGGGATCGATGCCGCCGATGGCAAACCAGGGCAGGTGGGCTTTCTCGGCAGCCAGGCGCACGTACTCCAGGCCGGCAGGGGGTTTCTCCGCTTTGGTGGGGGTGGGGTAAACGGGGCCGACGCCAATGTAGTCCACGTCGCTGTTCAGGGCTTGGGCCAGCTCTTCGGCGTTGGTGGTGGACAGGCCAATGAGCCGCTGGGATCCCAGGAGGTGCCGAGCTTGGGCGACCGGCAGATCCGTCTGGCCCAGGTGAACCCCATCTGCCTGGCTGACCAGAGCCAAGTCCACCCGGTCGTTGACGATCATCAGCGCCTGGTAGCGGTTGCACAGTTGCCGCAACTGCTTGAGATCCCGAAGCATCTCGCCGTCGGGAAGGTTTTTGCGGCGATATTGCACCAGGGTCACCCCGCCCCGCAGGGATTTTTCCACCACCTCTAGCCAGTGGGGCACAGGGCTGGTCACCAAATAAAGATGGGCTGCCAGGAGACGCTGCCGCAGGGATCCGCCCAGCAGTTCACTTTCCAAGACGTAGAGCCGATAGCGCATGTCTTTGGCCAGCTTGGCCAGGCCAGGGGCCACCCAGTGGTGGGATTCGGCCAACTTGCCGTATTCTTCTAACACCCGCAGGGCTTCTTGCACACGGCTGCAATTGGCTTGCAAGAGGTGGCGGAGATCCCGCCGTTGCTCCTCTTGGGGGTGGGAGATCTGGGTGCCTGGATCGGCGGGGGTATCGCGGGCCAAACGCAGGGGATCGCTGTGCCAGCGGGCTAGGGCTTGGCGCATGGCCTTGCATTCGGCAGAGAGCTCTCCCTCTTCCAGGCCGAAACGAAACCATTCTTCCAATACCCGTAGTCCTTCACGAGCTCGATCGAGGTTGGCATCCAGAATACGGGCGACGGCCTGGGGTTTCATGTTCCCTATACGTGGGAAGAGAGTTGCTTAATTTTTACCAAAAAAATGCGCCTAAAGCCCCGTCCTACCCTTAGCCGGAAGCAAGTCAGTATGGTGGAGAGTAGTCAATTCACTGTAAATCGGAATGGTTTCCCTGAGGCTGTCCTTGGCCCTGAGGAGAAAGAGGGTGATGCCATAAGGCGTTAAGAAAGGCTTGCTGCGGCGTGTGTCCCCAGGCGAAGGCCCGTGGGCCGGCCCCTTCCGGCAAGTAGGCCCAAGCATAGCGCTCGCAGGCGGGAAAGTAGCGGATCTCCCACCAAGTTCCCCCTACAGGCACATCTTTCACTGCCCGCAAGAAAGGGCCGCGATGGCGGGCGAGGCGCTCTTCTATAAAGTAGGGGCCTTCCAGCTGAAGGGCTTCTACCGCTGCAATAAGCTCGGCTCGTTGTCGCTCATTTCGGATCATCTCCCGGGTTCCCCTCTTGGATTGGCTCTATTCTATGAGGAGATTTCTGGTGAGCTGGGGGATCCCTCTTGATTCAGCCCAGATTGCGCCTACGGCAAGCTGTGGAAACCCAATGGAATCCAACGAATCCACCGCAGGTGCTGTGTCTGAGCAATGGACACGGGGAAGATGAGGTGGGCAGTCGCCTTGCTGTTGCCCTAGTCCAACTGGGGATCCCGGTGCAAGCCTTGCCGATTGTGGGAGAAGGGACAGCCTACCAACGCCAAGGGATCCCCCTGCTGCCCATTGCCCAGGTGATGCCGTCGGGGGGGTTTATTTATCAGGATTGGCGGCAGTTGTGGCGGGATTTGCGGGCCGGTTTGCTGGGGCTGACGGGGCGGCAATTGGCGTTGGTTCGGCGGGCAGCAGCCCAGAGGAACCTGGTGCTGGCCGTGGGGGATATTGTGCCCTTGCTGATGGCGTGGTGGAGCGGGATCCCCTACGTCTTTGTGGGCACGGCCAAGTCGGACTATTACTGGCGAGATGAACGGGGGCCCTACCGACGCCCCTGGATCCCTTTTGGGCAGCCGATTTCCGATTACCTGCCCTGGGAGCGCTGGCTGATGGCCCACCGACGCTGCCTGGGTTCTTTTTTGCGGGATGAGCTGACGGCTACAGCTTTGCAAAAACGGGGCCTAAGGGCCTTTTACCTGGGCAACCCGATGATGGATGGCCTAGAGCCACGCGGGACATTGCCTTTGGATCCCCACCGACCGGCCTTGCTGCTCTTGCCCGGATCCCGTCCGCCGGAAGCCTATCGCAACTGGGCCCTGATGATGCAGGTGGTGGAGCGGCTCCCAACGGAGCTGCAAGTCTATGCTGCCCTCAGCCCCAACCTGGAGCGAGACCCGCTTCAGGCTCGGATCCCATCTCAGCGCAGCGATGTGCTTCTGGTTTGGGGGGACTTCGGGGCCTGTGCCCAACGAGCAACAGTGGTGCTGGCCATGGCGGGAACGGCTACCGAGCAATGTGTAGGCTTGGGAAAACCGGTGGTGACCCTGCCGGGAGAAGGGCCCCAGTTTACCCCGCGCTTTGCCGAAGCACAGACTCGTCTTTTGGGATCCGCCGTCCACCTGACCTCAGTGGAGCAGGCTCCCGCCGTGGTTGGCCGGATTCTGGAACGCCTGGCCGCCGATCCCAACTACGCGGCTGAGTTGCAGGCCCATGGACGCCGCCGCATGGGATCCCCAGGAGCTGCCCGGCGCATTGCCGCTCAACTTCGAGATTGGCTCAAGCCATCCGGCCCGGTTTTGGAACCGTTCGAGCCAGACACATTGTGAGCCAGACACATTAGTGAAATATATTGTGAAATGGGGAGCAGGTCGTTAAAAGGCCCGACTTATTGCTGTTAAGTTTAGTTTTCCGTTTTTAAGTATTTGATGGCCTTGAACCTTCTTTTGGGGTTGGAGAGCAGTTGGTGGATCCCTTGCTATGGGTGGGCGGGAACAGCTTTGGCCATTCCCTGGGCAACGGGGTGGGTCAAGCGCAGTGGCCCGCGTCCGGCAGCTTACCTCAACATCCTTCTGACTTTTGCCGCCTTTGCCCATGGCCTTTGGCTGTTGCGGCAGGTTTGGGGTCGGGATCCCCAGATCTTGAACTACCTCTGGTTTCGGGTGGCCGATCTGGATTTGACCCTGTCTTTGGAGATCTCGCCCCTGACAATGGGGGCCGTCGTCTGGATCAGCGGTTTGAGCTTGCTGGCCCAGATCTATGCGCTGGGGTATTTGGATAGGGACTGGGGCCTGGGTCGCTTTGCCGCCCTGATGGGCTTTTTCGAGGGGGGAATGACAGGGATCGCCCTCAGTGACTCGCTGTTTTTCAGCTATGCCCTGCTGGAGATGCTCACCCTTTCCACCTATTTGCTGGTGGGCTTTTGGTACGCCCAGCCTCTGGTGGTGACGGCGGCGCGGGATGCGTTTTTAACCAAGCGGGTAGGGGATCTGCTGCTGCTGATGGGGGTGGTGGCGGTTTCCAACTTTTCCGGGGCCTTGACGTTTTCCGACCTGCGGGACTGGGCGGCTACGGCCAGCTTGGATCCCACCTGGGCAGCTTGGATGGGCTTGGCCTTGATGGCGGGGCCTTTGGGGAAATGCGCCCAGTTTCCGCTGCACCTGTGGCTGGATGAGGCGATGGAA
>NZ_JANSHS010000469.1:0-2350 GCF_047461695.1 Synechococcus sp. R6-7 | reverse complement strand
CGCAACGCTGACGCGAAGACGCGACCAACGTTTTGGGTGTGGGTGCAGTGTCCTAGCTTGAATCGAAATGACCCTACCTACGGGTTCCAGCCGGGCCATCTGGTGCTAGAACGGTAGTGTTTTAAACCTGCGGAGATGGGATCCCACCCTCTTGGGCCTGCTCTATGACCGTATACGTGGTTCAGATCAGCGACCTGCATCTGTTTGCCAAGCCCCATCACCGGCTGCTGGGGGTGGACACGGAAGCCTCTTTCCTGCAGGTGCAAAAGGCCATTGCCGCTCTGGATCCCTTGCCGGATCTGCTGCTGCTTACCGGAGATCTCTCTCAAGATGGTAGCGCAGCATCTTACGCCCGTTTGAGAGCCCATTTGCAGGCTCTCCCCATCGATACTTACTGGTTGGCAGGCAACCACGATCGCCTGCACAACATGAACCAAGAGCTCCACGCCGAGCGGCTATTCGGGGACAAGAGCTTCAGCCGGGAAAATTGGAGTTTTATTTTATTGAACTCCCTCGTGCCCGGCAAAGACAGCGGTTACCTGACGGATCGCACGCTGCTGTGGCTGAAACAAGAATTGCAGCGGAGCAAAGCCGTCCAACACCATGTTTTGTTGGCCCTGCACCATCCCCCTTTTTCGGTGGATTCTGCCTGGCTGGATCAAAGTGCCCTGCAGCAGCCGGAGCGGTTGTTTGGGGTTCTGGACGAGTTCGACCACATCCGCCTCGTTGTATTCGGCCATATTCACCAAGACCTGCACCGCCGGCGGGAGGGGGTTGATTACCTGGCTTGTCCCTCAACCTGTGTGCAATTTCGTCCCAAGAGCCCCCAGTTTGGCCTGGAGGTAATTCCCCCTGCCCTGAGGCAGATATGGTTGGAGCGAGATGGCAGCTTCAAAACTCAGGTTCAACGGGTGGGAGCTGCTCTGCAACGGCCCAACCTGGCCCTGAAGGGATATTAGCTCTCCCCCTCTTGAACCTCTGTGGGGGGTAGCCCGATGGCCTGCCCCAAACAGACGCTGGCCCCCAGCAAGGCCAACCACCCCGGCAGCAGCGACAGGAAGGCCACTGCAGCCACCAGGGTATTGTTTCCCCCTTGCAAAAGGCTGTAGAGCAGCATTGGCAGCGTGAGAACCCGCCCACCGCCGACAAAGAAGGTGAGCAAAAATTCGTTCCAAGAGATCAAAAAGGCAAATACCGCCCCAATGGCTGCCCCAGGGGCAATGAGGGGCAACGTCACCTGCCACCACACTTGCCAGGGATCCGCCCCCAAACAGCGGGCCTGCGCCTCGTAGCCGCGGTCGAAACGGGCGAACACACTGCCCATCACCAGAGCCATGTAAGGAATGGTGGGGATCAGATGCACCAAAACCACCGCCAGCAGGGTACTGTCCAGCCGCAGGCGAATCAGCACCCCTTGGATGCCCATCAATACGGCCAAGGGAGAGGTGATGATGGGCAATAGCAGCAGCAGGCGCAGCCAGGCAGGCACGGGACGGGTGCCCAAAACTCGCCCTGCCGGGATCCCCACCCCCAAGGCCAGCAGGGTGGTAAACAGGGCAATTTGCAAGCTCTGGCCGAAGGCTGCCCGGAACTGGGATCCCCAGCTTAGCAGTTGCTGCCAACCGGCTATGCTCCATGCCCGGGGCAGGGCATCGGGAAAATACCAGGCCCGCGTGAAGGCCCAAAGGGCCAGCACCCCAAAGGGCAAAGCCCAAAGGAGGGCCACTCCGGCCACCCCAAGGCGGAGCAGGGATCCCCCAATCCATCTGCGTCCTTTCACGGCTTTCTCCAAGGACTCCGTCCCGCTGAGCCAAACGGCAGCTGCAGAAAGGATACTCTGGCTGCAAACAGCCCTCCGATTAGGCTGACCACCGCTGCCGAGACAGCCAGCAGGATGATCCCCAGCGCCACCGCCTGCTGCCGCTGCTCCAGGTTGATGTGGGTGAAGCGCTGGTAGATCAGAACGGGCAAGGTGCGCGGGTAGGTGGGCCCTAAGAGCAAGGGAACCTCAAAGGCGCTGAAGACAAAGCCGAAGATGAGAATCCCGGTGGCCAGCAGCCCCGGCCTCAGCAAGGGCAGCGTTACATACCAAAACGTCTGGGCGGCAGAAGCCCCCAGCAGCCGAGCCTGTTGCTCCAGCTCGGATCCCATCCCGCGCAGCAGCGTTAGCGCCACCAGAGCGGCAAACGGGATCTCCTTCCAAAGCCAATAGAGCAACACCCCCACATAGCCGCGGTCGTTCACCCACAAGGGAAAATCCTGATCCGAGGCAATCCAGCCCAGTTGGAAGGCCAGCCGCGCCAGCCAACCGCTGGGCCCCAGCAGCAGCAGCATCCCCGCCACCCCCACC
>NZ_JANSHS010000468.1:0-611 GCF_047461695.1 Synechococcus sp. R6-7 | reverse complement strand
CCCCAGCAGGCTCACCCCCAAGGCCAACACCAGCCGCCAACGGAAGCGCTCTCCCAGCAGCGGCACCGCCAGAAGAGCCAGCACCAGCGGCCAAGTGTAATTCAGAGCCATCGCCGCCTGAGCCGACAGACGGTCATAAGCCTGGAACAACACCCCATAGTAGCCGAAGGGGTTGAGCAGCCCCTGAAGGGCCGACAGGCGGATTTGGGATCCCCTCTGCTTGCCGAGGAACCCTGCCCGCCCTGTAACCACCAAAACGATCCCCAGGATCAGGCAAGAGCTAAAGGCCGAAAAAATCAGCAGAACCGTCGGCGACAGGTACCGCAACCCAAACTTAAAAGCGCTGGCAGCCGTGGCCCAGCCCAAGATGGCCGCCGCCAGGTAAACATAGGCTCGCCAGGGATCCCTAGGCATCAAAAGCTGTCGAGATTGCTGTCCTCTGGCTTCGACTTAGCTCCGGTGGGAAGGCCCAGCCGCGGTGCCACCACCCAGGCGTAGAGCAGATAGCCCAGCCCCGCCACCACTGCCCACCTGAGAACGGTGCCGAAAACCCGGAAGAACAGCCCGATCAGAAGAATACAGCCCAGAATGGCGAAGACCGTCACCAGTGG
>NZ_JANSHS010000467.1:0-2646 GCF_047461695.1 Synechococcus sp. R6-7 | reverse complement strand
CCACCACCCCGTCAAGATATCCAACCCAAAGTTTTTGGCAAGTTTTTGGCGAGAATAGCAGGGAAAAGAAGAAATAAAACTGTTTGAATATTGACATTCTGACTGCAGAGTTAATAAGATGGTTGCGAGGGTCAGGTTTTGGAGAAACTGCGATGCTGACTTTGCGTAAGCGGGAAGAGAGGGGTCATGTCAAGCTCAGTTGGCTTGATACTTACCACTCATTTTCTTTCGGGGAGTACTACGACCCTCGCTACATGGGCTTCCGGGCTTTGCGGGTGATTAACGATGACCGAATCCGCCCGAGTGCTGGCTTTCCGACCCATGGGCACCGGGACATGGAGATCGTTACCTATGTTTTGGAAGGGATCCTTGAGCATAAAGACAGCTTGGGCACGGGATCTGTGATTCGTCCTGGTGAAATTCAACGGATGACGGCAGGCACAGGGATCTGGCACAGCGAGTACAACCACTCGGCAGATGAGGAGGTTCATCTGCTGCAAATTTGGATTTTGCCGGAGCAGGAAAACCTGGAGCCCAGCTATGAACAAAAAGCGACGGGTTTGACAGAGCATCCCAATGAGTTTTGTTTAGTTGCCTCTCGAGATGGGCGCCAGGGATCCGTGATTGTGCATCAGGATGTGAATCTCTATGCAGGGTTGATTGAGCCGGGACGCACCATTCACCGACACTTGGATGAGAAGCGCTACGGATGGCTGCAGATAGCTCGGGGCGATGTGACCCTGGATGGCTTGTTTTTGCGAGAAGGAGATGGCGTGGCTATTGCTAGGGAAAGCGAGCTCAACCTTTTCAGTGAAGAAGGGGCTGAGGTGCTGCTGTTTGATTTGGCCTGAGGATGACTTTTGGCTAAGTTCTGGCCGTTTGCCTCAAGTTCATAGTCGTTTCAGGCTGGGGTGAGACGTCCGGGCTACTGAGAGAAGCCTTCTGACCTGTGCATTATTGCTCCGCAACGCTAACGCGAAGGCGCGACCGACGCTTCGGGTGTGGGCGCAGTGTCTTAGTTCGAATCGAGGTGGCCATAGGTCTTTTGGGATCTCAACTTTTTCTTCTGCTTTCAAGTACTTTCAGGAGGAGAAGTGGATCCCTTCTTCGAGGTTTTGCTGAGTGAATTGAGAAAGAACTTGCTGCCAAAGGTGGCCAGTCTGGGATCCCTTTCCCTTGACGTGTAGAAGGCGGGCTCCTTCCTGCTGGGGATGGGGCTGTAGGCGCAGCCAGAGGTAGGTCGCAGGCAGATGGCGGAGGTACTGGGGCCACTCAACAGCGGTGATCCCACCTTGGCTCCAAAGTTCTTCTAGCCCTAGGTCTTCTAGGAGTGTGGATTCTTTCCCACCGGCGCGAGCGGCAGAAGAGGGCTCCAGACGGTAGAGATCGCAATGGAAAAGAGGGATCCGTCCGGTGTGGTATTCCTGCACCAGCACGAAGGTGGGGCTGTCGATGGGTTCAGGGATCCCCAAGCCCTGCCCCAGTCCCTGCACAAAGGTGGTTTTGCCGCTGCCCAGATTACCTTCGAGAAGAATGACCAAGCCGGAAGTGGAGCCGAGGCTGCGGCTGGGAGGGGGAGATTTTTGTTGACCTGAAGGGGCGAGGAAGCCAAGGGCGGCTTGAGCTACGAGGGCCCCTAGTGATTGGGTAGCAGCGGCGGATGGCAGCAGCAGAGGGGAGGCTTGCTGCCAGAGCTCTTCATTCTGTTCGCTGGCCATGGCTTACAACTCCTTTGGGGCGGGGATCCCAGGCGAGGAAGTTGCCTCGTTTGGGTGAACAGAAACGCGTTTGGGAGCTGTCAAGATTGCGGCCAGGCCTGCTCCAATGAGCAACAGGCTCACCCCCTGCGCCACCCGCAGGGATCCCAGCATGAGGCTATCGGTGCGCAGGCCTTCGATCCAGAAGCGCCCCAGGCTGTACCCCACCAGGTAGAGGCCCAAGAGGGTGCCAGGGGGAAGCTGGCGCCGGTAGCTTAAAAAGAGCAGGAGCCCGAAGAGACCAAAGTTCCAGAGGGATTCGTACAAAAAAGTGGGATGGACGCGCGATCCATCAGGCAGCTGCAGTTGTACCCACAGAGGGCTATCCGGAGGCAACACCTTTCCGTAGGCTTCGTTGTTGAAGAAGTTGCCCCAACGTCCGATCCCCTGACCAAGGCTGAGGGAGGGAACAAGGCAATCGGCTAGCAACCAAAAACTCAGCCGGTGCCGCCGGGCGAACAGGTAAAGCGCCGCACTGCCGCCGATCAAGGCACCGTGAATGGCAATGCCCCCCTGCCAGAGGGCCAAGACCTGCCACCAAGGGCCATCTCGATAGCGTTCCCACTCAAAGGCCACATAGTACAGGCGAGCAAGGGGCAGGGATCCAACCACCAACCACACCAGCAGATCAGGCATGGAACTGGGGGGAAGGCCACGCCGAGCTGCCAGATGGCGAGCCAGGAGCAAGCCCAACACCATTGCCAGGCCGATCAATAAGCCATACCAGCGCAGGCTGAGCGGCCCCCAACTAAACACAACCGGGCCGGGGGATTGTAAGACCAAAGTCATGACCGTGGGGACATTCCTGAGCAGATCCCTTTAGCCCACTCTACCCGCTCTGCAAGGCTATGCAGAAGACCTGCCCTCACCCCCAGCCCCTCTCCCAGAG
>NZ_JANSHS010000466.1:0-8312 GCF_047461695.1 Synechococcus sp. R6-7 | reverse complement strand
AGCTTATTATTGACTAGAGTCATGCTCTTTTTTGCCTCTTTTGAGATCCCTTTCACTTCTTAGCCCCCTCCCCCCAGTGTCCAAATGACAGCAGTGGGACAGGATCCCTACTCAGGCTAACAAAAGGTTCCCACTGCCCCGGTTTTCACGGGCCATCCTTGGGGCTCAGTTGCGGCGAAACAGGCTGTCCAAGTAGATGCGTGCCGCCCGCCGGTCGCTCTCCCCGCTTTGGAGCAGGAATAACGAGAGCGCTGCCGTCACCACCCGATCCTGATCCCAGTCGGGATGGCGGGAGAGGTAGTTTTGGAGGGTGTCATGCAGCTCCTCGGGAATTTCACTCAAAATGCTAACGCTGTGAGAACTCATAGTCCAACCACTCACTCGGGGTCAAGAGGGGAGAAAACGGTATCCCGCAAAACCTGCGGCCACAGCCAAAACTTGGGCAGCTCGAACAGAGCGAACCCGCAACATCAAAACCCAACCTAGATAGGCCAAGAGCCTCAGCAGGCTCGCAAGCAGAAAAGCAAGCAATATAGGTTCATAGCTTGCCCCTATCCCAGCGGATGGGAGGGAGGGCATGCACAACTGTTCCTAAGCCTGTCGTGGGCTGTAGAACAGATGAAGTCTTTTCTGAGGAGAGCGGTTGGGAACACCTCCACACCACTCACCCTCAGGTGCGGCTATTCTGCCCTTTAACCCACGGGGGGTGTCAATCCCAAGTCAGGGATCCAACCGGACAAAAGCTCTCCATTGGCCTTGATGGGATGGGAAAAAATGGCGCGATCCCGTTAC
The DNA here is from genome assembly GCF_047461695.1 of Synechococcus sp. R6-7. Classification (NCBI taxonomy): domain Bacteria; kingdom Bacillati; phylum Cyanobacteriota; class Cyanophyceae; order Synechococcales; family Synechococcaceae; genus Synechococcus; species Synechococcus sp. R6-7. The sequence continues at coordinate 7,520 of NZ_JANSHS010000466.1, read as the reverse complement.
GTTTCTCAGGGTGTAGTCGCCTGAACCTTACCGACCTCAACTTTTCCACAGAAACCCCCGATGCCGCCCCCCGAGGAAAAAGCCCTGTGGAAAACGGCCCGCCCGCCTGTGGAAAGCCTGGGGAAAACCTGTGGATTTCCGGGAAATCTGAATTTGTCCAAAAATTTTTGTGTTTGTGTCGAGCATTTCTCAGGGCCACTCGACTCGGTAGCGCAAAAACAGCTCCTTGGAGCCACGGCGGCATTCCAGCAGCTCCAACTGGGGCGGGGATCCCTGCACTTGCCAACCCTCAATGCTGGCAGGCGCATCGGCATATCCACTCAGCAGCACCGGAGCGAGGGTAACCCACAGCTCATCCAAGGCCCCTGCCTGGAGAAATGCCCCCAAAAGCCGCCCCCCGCCCAACAACCCCACCCGTTCAATGCCCAAGCTGCGCAGGCGGGCCAGCCGTGCCGGCAGATCCCAATCGGCAGCCACCCAGATGTCCTCAAAGCCGGTTCGGTTCTGCCAAATTTGGGATCCCTTGGGAGTTGTCCACAGCCAACGGGTGAGGGGCTGGCGAAAAAACGGCAAATCCTCAGGAATATCCCCGCTGTCGGAACAGATGATCGTCAGGGGCTGGGGAGAGAGGCCCTGAGCGGTTCTGCGTTGGATCAACTCGGGATCCCGAATACGCAGACTGGTGCCGTAGGCCCGCAGAGTGGCGGCCCCCATGATCAAAGCCTGTTGCTGGGCAGCTTGGGTTTCCAAGTGCCGATAGTCCTCAGGGCTGCTGAAGGAGGGCCTCTGCGCTCGATGGGCTGCGATCTTTCCATCCAAGCTCTGGGCAAAGATAGCTACCAAATGGGGACGATTCAAAGGCAAGATCGCTGGGAAAGGGTGGGCAAACCCCACAAATTGACCAGAATAGAGTCAGGCATCGCCGGGGGAACCGTGGCACCGGTCACCAGAGCGCCCACGCGGAATGGATATGCTAGGGACATTTCAATCCTCCACCATCCGGGTTGAAGTCGAGGCCAGTGCATCGACCGTGCAGCGCTGTCTGACAGAGGTGGGATTGTTGCAGCAGTGGATCTGGCCCCAGCAACTGCAGGGATCCCTTCCCGAAAGGCTGGAGCTGGGCAGCACCTTTGCGGCCCAATGGGGCCCCCTCTCGATCATGCACCAGGTGGAAACCCTGCTGCCGGAACGGCTGCGCCTGCTGATGTGGGGAGGAGCCGATGGCTACTGTGACTGGCTGTGGGGGAACGGCTGGGTGCAGTTGCGGGTAGAGGCCGTCTCTCTCCTGCCCTTGGGCTTGGGACAATTGCTGATGCTGCGGCGGCTGCAACAGTTTGCCCAAAGCCAAGAACAGCGCCCCTCTTAGGACTTAAAAAGCGACCTTCCGGCAAAATCCGTGGATCCTCGGCTTGACAAAATGCGTTTCGGTTGCGGCATGCTACTTCTCTAAGGATTTTCCACTACGATAGTTGTAGCAGAGCTTACTCTTCCCGTCCGAGAGGCCCAATGAATCCGCCGACCAGCCCCACCCCAACCGCCATCGAGCAGGAAAAGTTTGAGATCCGCTTGGGAGAAGCCCTCAACCGAGCAGGACTGCTCACCCCCGCCCAACTGGCTCAGGCCATGTGGGAAAAGGCCGACAACCCCTTGATGTTGGGGGAGCTGTGTATGCAGCACGGCTGGGTTGCCCCCCGAGATCTCTACCCATTGATTCCGGTCGAATTGGTGCGCATCGGCGAGATCTTGATGCTGCATGGGTATCTGGAGCTGGAGCACATCCATCAGGCCCTGATTCAGCAGCGGCAGCACCCGGAGCGCAAGCTGGGGGAGATCTTGGTGAAGCAGGGCTGGGTGCAACCCCACTGGTTGGAATGGGCCTTGGACAAGCAGCAGCGGCTGCGGCGCCAGAAAGGAGCTGCCAACAGTTGGGAGGTGATGGTGGAGCAGTGGTCCACCATTCCCGATCAGCCCCCTCTTTATGTCTCCCCTCTACAGGTAGCCCAAGAGACCTACAGAGTTACCCAGCAATACAAAGCCCAACTGGAGCGCTACCAAGAGCAAATTGCTATCTTAGAAGCGCAACTGGAGCAACAGCGGCAGCAGCAACAGCTCCTGGTCGAACAATCGCTGCAGCAGGTTGCCGACCATCAAGCCCGCCAGCAGGAACAGCAGCAGCGCATTGCCCAATTGGAAGCCCAAATTCAACAGGAGACAGAACAACAAAAGGCTGCCCAACAGCGCATTCGGGAACTGGAGGAGCAACTCCAAGCCCAGCAAACTCAGGGATCCGCGCAACTGCAAGCCGCCCAAGCAGAGCTGGAGACCCTGCGGCGCCGCTGCCACGAGCTGACAGAATGGCAATCTCAAGCCAAACACAAGCTGCAAGAGCTGGGATCCCGATTGCAGGAGCAGCAGAAGATACAGCAGGCTCAGGCACAGCAGCTCCAAGAGCAAACCCACCTGCGTCATACTCTGCAGCAAATGGAAGCCCAAGTGGCCGCCCTGAACCAATCGCTGCAGGAGCACCAACATCAACTCCAACTGGCCCAGTCCACGAAACAGCGCTTAACTGCCGACCTAGCCCACGTTCGCCAAGAAGCTGCCGAGGCCACCCACCGCTTGCAGGTGCAGCTCCAAGAAACCCAAGCCCAACTGCGAGAAACTCAAGATCGCTTGCAGGAAGCCCAAGCCCAAGTGAGCCAGCTCCAGGCCCAACTGCAGGCGGCCCAAGCGGAAAACCGTGCTCTAGCCGCAGCGTTAGCCGAAGCCCGGCGAACTTCCCCACCTGCAGCTGCACCGACCCCAGCTCCAGAGAAAGCCCGGCCAGAGACAGAGGATCTCAAGGCCCTGACCATAGCCGACTGGGCAGCGGAACTGAGTGCCCCAGAAAGCGAATTGCCCCCGCAGCAATATTTGGGGGAAGAGGACTTGGAAGCTCTACAGCGGGCTACCCCCTGGGTACAGCGGGTATTGACCCAATTGCGGGCGGCTGGCCTAATCGACAATGCCGGCATCGAAACCGTCATTCACGCTTGGGAAAAGGAAGGGGGCACCTTCACGGATGTGCTGGCCCACCACAGCGGCCTCAAGCCGGAGACCGTCAAATTTTTCAGCGAAGGGGGCTACTCCGTTCAACTGGCAGGGGGACGCCACGTGGCCGACTACCTCAAGGCTTCTGGATTGGTCAGTGCCACCCAAATCGAACAGATCCAGAAGCACCTGCCGCCAGGGGGATCCCTGTGTCAGGCCCTTGCCCAAGCCGGGATTCTACGCCGGGCCACTGCCCTGTATTTCGAGCGCCACTTCGGCGGGCAAAAGCCCCGCCGCCCGCTGCGGGAAGAGCTTTAGAGGAACCATGCTCTATCGCTGACGCCAACGACCGACAAGGGATCCGAATACAGACACAAGCTGCCAACAAGATGCCAATTAGACTAGAAACTAGATAGAGATAGATCATCAGAAGCGACCGGTTTCTCACCCCTGAGAGACCCAAGTTACTCGGTAGTTGTGTCGATCTCTTCTGCTATGACTACGGAAGCTCCAACTCGACCTGCTCAGCAGTTCTCGCCCTCGAGAACCCAGGTTCGCCAGCCCTACCCCCACTTCAAGGTGATCGTCTTAGATGACGATTTCAATACCTTTCAGCACGTTACGGAATGTCTGCTGAAATACATCCCCGGCATGACTTTGCCCCTAGCGCGGCAACTGACCGTGCAGGTGGATGCCGAAGGGCAAGCAGTTGTTTGGGTCGGCCCTCAAGAACAGGCGGAGCTCTACCATCAGCAATTGCTGCGGGAGGGGTTGACCATGGCCCCCTTGGAGCCGGCCTGAAGCACCAGGCGTTCGTAGCTGCGCTCAACTGCTGCCAACAGCTCCGCTTGGCCCCAACCGGCGTGAAGGCTGCTGGCAATGGCCAGCCCACCCGCCCCCACCCCTTCCTTGACATAGCCCTGCTCGTAAGCCTGTAGAGGCAGATAGCGGCTATTGGCAAAGCTCAGTTGGGTGGCCAAAAGGGGAGCAACCCCCAACAATTCTGCCAAGGCCACCGTATTGCCCGAGGGATCCTCTGCCACCCAGCGGGTGGTTCCCACCACCACGTTCTCCGGGGGCCAAGGGATCCCCTGCTCTTCCCCCCAGCGCTGCATCAAGGCCAGCACCGCCAACATTTGGGTTCCCCCTGCCAGCAGCACCGCTCCCCGTTGCGCTGCGCCCATCGCCAACCCGGCCACAAAGGGCTGCATGGGATCCCCCACTGCCGCCACCACCTCAGCAGCAGAAGCTCCCCTTGGCAGACGGGCCAATCCCTGCCGGGCCAAGGCCAGCTTTTGGGCGTGGTTGCAGACCGGGTGGCTGCTGTTTACCATGCCCTCTGCTGCCCACCCCAGTCCCAACAACACCGCCAGCGCCGTGGTGGTGCCCCCTGCCACACACTCCCCAATCACACAGTAGCCTTGCTCCAGCCGGGATCCGCGGTCGTACCCTTCTTGCCAAAGGGATCCCACCTGCTCCAAAGACAGAGCCTGTCCTGTGCTCAAGCAGCGGGCCACTCCCCCAGAGCTCACCATTTCTGCCCCCGGCAAAGGTTCCGGCAAGCCACAATCGAACACTCGGCACGGGATCCCCAACTCCCTCAGGATGGCGCAGCTGATCACCACTGGGGAAGGATAGCCATCCGGAGAGGTGGGCAAGCGGTGAGAATGGCCCGCCAGCAACACTTCCCCATCGGCAAGAGCTGTGTAGCGACGCAAGGAGGGGGTAGCGCCGGCAGCCGAAATGCCCGGAACAAGAGCCGTTTCGGTAAACCCCAAGCAGGCCAGAAACAGAGGTCGGGATCCCTGCACCCGTTCGCACCACCGCCGGGCCACAGCCGGCTGAGTGTAAGCCTTAACGCAAGGAAACGGAAGCATACCGGACACCGAGGCAAACAAGCCAGAGTCTATCCTGAGCCAGAAGGGCGGGATCCCGTACTCGCAGGAGGGGTTGCCTCCTGCTGAGGCAATCGGATTCGGATAGGATGGGTATACCCAATGCAGTTTATTCAGGGCAAACGGAAGGCCATGAGCTTCTTCGACTCTGAGATCGTACAAGAGGAAGCCAAGCAACTGTTTCAGGATTTCCAAAACCTGATGCAGCTTGGTCAACGGTACGGCCAATTCGACCGGGAAGGCAAAAAAATCTTCATCGAACAGATGGAGGAGTTGCTGGAGCGCCAGCGCATTTTCATGAAGCGGCTGGAACTCTCCGACGACTTTATGGCTCAAATGACCATCAAACAACTGCAAACTCAGCTTGGGGGGTTTGGGCTCTCCCTGACCCAAATGTTTGACCAGATGCACCAGACCCTAGAGCGCATGAAAGCTGAGGCAGACGCTGAGCGTTGACCCCCAAGAACGACCTACACGAAGGGATCATGTCTTCTTCCCGCCAGACCCGCAACCAGAAATTGATTCTGGAGGTGCTAGAGCAGCAGTCGCAGCCCCTTTCGGCGCAAGAGATCTTTCTGGAGTTGCGCAATGCCAACCACACCGTCGGTCTGGCCACGGTTTATCGAGTTTTGGATGCTCTGCGCAATGAGGGCAAGCTGCAAGCGGTCAACTTGGGAGACCAGCAGACCTACTACCAGGTTCTGCCCAGCAATGGCCACAACCGCCACCACCTGATCTGCACCGAATGTCGGCGGGTGGTGCCTTTGCCCGATTGTCCGGTGGAAGATTTGGAGGCACAGCTTTCCAGCCGATACCAATTTGCGATCGAGTACCATGTGCTTGACTTCTACGGCGTCTGTGCCCAGTGCCGTAGAGGGGTTGGGCCAAGCCCGGACTCACAGCGTTCCTCTTTTCTCAAAGCTAAGCCCAAATGATGAGCTATCTCTGGACGGTGTTGATCGGGCTGGCCGGCGCCCTGATCGGGGTCAAGCTGAGGCTTCCGGCGGGAGCACTGGTGGGCTCCATGGTGGCGGTGGGTTTGGTGAATGTCTGGGGAGCGATCCCAATTCCCGCTCCCCCAGCCGGGATCCGTTTTGCCATGCAGGTGGTGTTGGGCATTCTTTTGGGTACTAAGCTCACTGCCGATACGCTTCTGGCCCTGAAAGATCTGTGGCGACCAGCCCTGCTCTGTACAGTGATTGCGGTGGGCACGGGGGTCTTGTCGGGGTACCTGATCTCCCGTTGGCTGGGGATCGAGCGCTTGACTGCCATCTTGGGCACAGCTCCAGGAGGCATTTCCGACATGAGCCTGATAGCCCTGGACATGGGAGCCCAAACTAGCACAGTGGTGGTCATGCACTTGGCACGCCTGATCAGTGTCGTCGTGGTCGTCCCCTGGGTGGTGCGGCTGTTGGTTCAGCCGGGCACGAGCTAGGAAACTCCTCAGAGCAGAGATGGTGGGTGGGTTAGACTAAGGGCGATACAGAACTTAACAACTGAACCGCTGCCTTGGAACTTTCCCCTTCTCCCCTCACCTGCCATGCCGACGCTGCCGGATCCCCTTGGAGCGCTGCTCTCCGTTCTGCAGATGGCTCTTTGGGCAATGTCTCCTCTGGCCAAGGCGATTGGTGGCCTCTACAGCTGCATTGGCAGGGGGAGCCAGACCCGGTACAGCCTGAGCTGGTGCAGGTGGATCCCGTGCTGCGCTTGCTGCTTTTGGGGGATGGCTTTACCACCCGTAATCTTGCTGCCTTGATCCAAGAGCCGATTCAGGCTCATCTGCTGGACACGGGCCGGGTTGATTTACAGGCAGAGCAGGGCACTGCCCCCAAGTCCATGCAACAGCTGGCCAGAGATTTGGGGCGGCTGGGATCCCCTTTGATGCGGCGGCGGGTTTGGCTGTGCGGGGCAACCTCTCAACAGCCCTTGCTCTATGCCACCTCTTGGTGGAACTCCGAACATCTGGTTCAATACTTGCCCCATCCCGATCGGCCCATTGGCCAAAATCTGATCCAAGAAAAACTGGAGACCTTTCGCGAGCTGCGCGGCCTTTACCACGGCGAGGCAGACCCGGTTGCCCGGCTGCTGCAGTGTCCCGGTCCCTTCTGGGCTAGGCATTATCTTTTGTTGCACAGGGGCCAGCCTTTGACCGTCATCTACGAGGTGTTTTCTCCACGGCTGGCCGCAAGGGCCCTGTCCCGCTAGCGCGACGGAGACCTCCAACGGCGCACGGCTGCGGTGATGGCAGCTGCCACCTGCGGATCCAATTGGGCGCTGGCGGAGATGCGCTGATAGTCCTCCTAAGGTTAGAGAGGCTGCCTGGCCAAGATCTAAGACACGTAAACCCCTGTTAGAGGCGCGCTCAGGGCTTCTTCCAACTCTGCCAGGCCAAGACGACGCTCCAGGATATCCATCACCTCGCGGCCAAAATCATGGGGGTTGCGATCCCAGGCTTCCAGACACACTTCCCCAAAAAAGGATCCCAGGGGTTCTGGGTTCCAGAGCAGTTTGCGCGCCGTCCAAGGAGTCATGTGCATGGGGTTAAAGCGGTCGTCGATAACACCGATTTTGCGGGCAAAATCTTCTAGATGAGTG
>NZ_JANSHS010000465.1:0-3640 GCF_047461695.1 Synechococcus sp. R6-7 | reverse complement strand
GTGGGGTTGCAGGCCGATGAAGAAGATGGCCGGCTCAACTTTGTCGCGGCCAAAAATGGCTTCCAGCTCGCGGTGATACCGTACTGTTTGCCGAATGGTTTCCGGTCGCTCGTCGATAACATTAAAGGAGTAATTGACCGAAACCAGGTCGTTAAATCCTGCCTGTTTGAGGTAGCGGCAACTCTCCAGTACCGTGCGCAGGTTATAGCCCATGCGCATTTTGCGCACCAGCTCCTGGGATCCGCTGGTGATGCCGATCTCGAAGTAGCTCATGCCAGTTTTCACCATGAGCTCGGCCAGCTTTGGGGTGAGGTTGTCGGCCCGAATATAGGCAGCCCAACGAATATCGGTCATGCCGGCATCAAGGATTTTCTGCAGCAATTCCTCCGCATCCTCAATGTAGCGGCGGGCAGGGATAAACTGGGCGTCAGTAAACCAAAAGTTTCGCACTCCTCGCTCGTACAACTGCATCATTTCTCGGATCACCTCATCCACAGGGTTGAGGCGCACCTGCTTGCCTTCGATGACGGTGTAGATGCAGTAGCAGCAGTTGTGGGGGCAGCCGCGCTTGGTTTGTACCCCAATGTAAAAGTCGCCCCCTTCTAAGTAGTAGTCAATTTCCGGCCAAATGGCGGTGATGTAGGTGTAATCACAGGCGGTTTTTTGCAGAGGTTGGGGCGGCTCGTGGATCAAACCTGGGCGAGGTTGCTCCAGCTTGGCCCGATAGCAGCGCTCTGTGGCTAGGCTTTGCCCTTGGATGACTTTTTCCAGCAGCGTTTCTCCTTCCCCCACCGAGATGATGGTGCCTTGGGGCAGGTAGCGGCCCAATTGTTCGTAGAAGACGCTGACTGCCCCACCCCCCAACACCGCTTCAGCGTGAGGTTTGTAGCGCCTGGCTCTGCGGATCCCCTGCCAGACCAGCCGGGTGTTGCGCCAAATCTCGCCATAGTAGGCCAGCACCAGCCTGAGGCTATTCAGGGATCCCCGCAATTTTTTCAGGGGGTTGCGGGCGTAGAAAAACTCAAAAGAGTGTTGCAGTAGATTGCCGGCCCGCCCGTTCACCGGCGCATAGACTTGAATATCCCGCCAAGAGAAAACCAGCAAATCCGGCTGAAACTGGTCGATCTGCTCCAGCATGCGGCGGCGAAAATCTAGGGGCGGAAAGGTGCCCATATCGAAGATGCGCTGCTCAACTTGGGGGAACAGCTTGTGGACATGATCGGCCAAATAAACCACCCCAATGGGAAAAATGGGGTTGCAGGGCAGCCGTACATAAAGGATTTTTTGAATCTTCAGGTGCGAGGCCATACAACCTGAGAGCTTACTTTACATCTCTTCACTCACTCTAGTCGGTTTTTGAGGGGCGCGGCGGCAGGGATCCAAAAGGGACAAGGATAAGCTAAAGCTGAAACAACCAGCAGGGTCAGACCTGAGGAGGGGATATGGCTCCAGAGCGCCCAATTTGGCGCCAGCGCTATCGGCCAGAGCGGCGATTGAGCAAGCGCAGCGGCAGACACACCTATCTGGCCCAGGATTTGCTCACCTCGGAGCAGGTTGTGATCAAGCTGCTGCTCTTTGGGCCAGACTTTGATTGGGCCGACCTGAAGCTGTTCGAGCGGGAAGCCCAGATCCTGCAGACCCTCTCCCATCCGGCCATTCCCCAATACCGCGACCACTTCGAGGTTAGCTTTGAGGGAGGACGGGGCCTGGCCCTGGTGCAAACCTACATCGACGCCCCCTCTTTGCAGGAGTGGATGGAGCAAGGGCGGCGCTTTGCCGAGCCGGAGGTGCGGGAGCTGGCGCAAAAGTTGCTGCGCATTCTCGTCTACCTGCACGAACTCCATCCCCCCGTCATTCACCGGGATCTCAAGCCCAGCAACATTCTCTTGGGATCCGACCAGCAGGTGTATCTGGTGGACTTTGGTTCGGTTCAGGCGGCTGCCCCCCGGGAGCAGGGATCCTACACCGTGGTGGGGAGCTACGGCTACATGCCCCTAGAGCAATTTGGCGGCAGAACCGTGCCCGCTTCCGACCTCTACAGCCTGGGTGCCACCCTAATCCACCTGCTCACCGGCCAACACCCGGCGGATCTGCCCCAGGAGGGAGCCCGGATTGTGTTCGAGCAAGCGGTGCAACTGAGCCCGCCCTTTCGCGACTGGCTGCGGTGGATGACGGAGCCTCTGGTGGCGAATCGTCCCGCTTCCGCCCGGCAGGCCCTGGAGGCGCTGGAGCATTTGGATCGTCGTCCCGCCTTGATTCCCTCAGACGCAGCAGCAGTCCCTCCTCGACAGCCAGCAGGCAGCCGGATTCAACTGCACAAGTCCGAACAGACCTTTCAGGTGGTGATCCCGGCCCGGCAAACCGGTGTTTTGGCGTTGCTGCCTTTCGCCATCGCTTGGAACTCCGTCATCACCTTTTCCACGATCATATCGGTTGGGCATGCGCCTTTTCCGGCCAATCTGTTGTTTGGCCTATTGATCCTGCCCTTCTGGACGGTGGGGTTGGGGATGGTGGGCGGGATCCTCTACGGTCTATTCGGCAAAGTCCACCTACGGATCGACACAAAATACATTCGCCTGGTTTACGAGGTGTTTGGCCTGCGCTTTCGCAGAGTTCCCCCCAGTCGGCGATGGGATATTGACCGGCTAGAGCTGATCCCATGCCAAAGCCCACAGTTGAACATCTGGGCGGGCAACCGCAAATACGAGTTGGGAGCGGGGATCCCTTTGCAGGAGCCAGAGCTGGAGTGGTTGGCCTCGGAACTAAGCCGTTGGCTGAAGATCCCAGTTGAACGGCAAAAGGTGTAGTCGTTAGGTTTTTTGCATTTAGTTATGATAAGGACAGTTTTTGGGTAAGGTCTGATGAGTTATCTTGCTGCAGATCACAGCAAATAAAATAGCAAAAAATTATAGCTTTCCTGAAAACAGAATCCAGATCCACATCGGCAAAGAGGCAGGATGCAAACAGTTTATCCAAGGCCTGCTGTAATAGCTCGCTCTGGATCCCCGTGGCGCTACCTCCCAAAAAGATATGGAAAATGATACACCAGAGATTCCATCGCTGGAGTTGCTTGGGAGTTTGGGAAAGACCCTGACTTAGAGCATCTTATCCTTGACTCAACTGTCGTTCGTGCTCACCCCTGGGCAGCCGCAAAAAAAGGGGAGCAAGCTTTGGGGAGGAGTCGAGGTGGATACAGCACTCAGATCCATGTGAGTGTGGATGGTTTGGGGAAGCCGTTAGTGTTTAGAATCACAGCAGGGCAAAGCAGGATATTACCCAAGCAGAGGCATTACCAGAGAGTTGGCAAGAAGAGCATACGAAGGTGATAGGGGATAAGATTCTCAGGAATTCAGGGAGAGGATAGACAAGGGAAGGCCGGGTGCTGATTCCTTCTAAGAGGAATAGGAGGGTGGTGGGAGATTTGACCGGCACGTTTACAGGGAGAGGCATTTAGTCGATAAAAGATTTTTTTACGATTTAACACGAATTGCTATATTGGTGCTTGTGCTGAGAATTATCTGGCCAAATTGCTGTGGCTAAAGTTTAAGGGTATATGTGGCAAGCGTGGCTTCTGAGTCAGTGGGGGGTGGCACTCTGGCTCAACCTGGCTCTGGTGGTGCTGGGTCTGCTGAGCCCTCAG
>NZ_JANSHS010000464.1:0-4132 GCF_047461695.1 Synechococcus sp. R6-7 | reverse complement strand
GAGCTTATTATTGACTAGAGTCATGCTCTACTTCAGGTGGGAGTAGAAGTATTGGTAGGGCTGGGAGCTCCATCGGACTCCGTCCTGCCAACGTCGGCGGCAGCAGGTGCAGTTGCCGGCAGTGTAGGTTCTGGCCCGGCAGGAGGCAACTCCGGTGCCGGTGCGGGCTGAGGCAGAAAGTCGATGACCTCCCAAGTCTTGGAATCCGGTGAGCTGTAGGCCAGCAGCCACCGTTCGGGCACGGTTTTGACGCGGTCGGGCGAGCGTTGTGTAGCAACAGTTTGTGCCTTTTGGTGGGCCAGGGTGAGCTGGAAGGGATCCCCTTTGCGGCGATAGGGGCGGCGGGATCCCGGCGGATGCACGATTAGGGTGTAGGTACCGCTGAGGTGATGGCCTTCCAGGGTTTCTCCTGAGACTAACAGCAAAGGTTCACGGCGATCTTGGCGGATTTTCACATCCTGCAATTCCAGATGTGCCGACAACCGGTCGCTGCCCACTAAGGATCCCACCGGCCCGGACACATGAGCGATCTGATAGGCGAGGGCCTGCTGCACAATCGGTTTTGGCGGCCTGGGGCCACAGCCGACCAGCAGCCCCACCAGCACAATAGCCACAAGGCTAATCGTGCCCCGCAGAACCGATCCCCTACAACTCCACCCCAGTTTTGGCATCGCTTCCCCTGAGGCCATCAGACGGTAACTAAGGTGGGGTGTTGCTTCAGGTATTCCGTATTCACGCCGGACTCGCGGGTGAGAGCCACCAGGCCGGTACGGGCGATCTCACGGATGCCAAAGCTGGTCAACATCTTGATGATGGCCACCATTTTGCCGGGATCCCCGGTTACCTCGAGAGTCAAAGACTCTTCTGCCACATCCACAATCCGGGCGCGAAACATTTGGGCCACATCCATAATGGCGGAGCGGGTATCGGGGCTGGCATTGACCTTGACCAGCATCAGCTCCCGTTCCACGCAGGGAACATGGGTGATATCGGTAACTTTCAGCACGTCGATGAGCTTGTAGAGCTGCTTCGTCATCTGCTCCACATCGTGTTCATCTCCCTGCACCACCATGGTGATGCGAGAGATCCCCGGTCGTTCGGTGGGGCCAACAGTGAGGCTGTCGATGTTAAAGCCGCGACGGGCAAACATCCCCGCAATGCGGGTTAAAACGCCAGGCTGATCCTGCACGAGGGCGCTGAGGGTGTGTTTCACGGCAACCAGAGGATAGAGAAAAAGCTGAGAAGAGGTTGGGGAAGCACCTGGGAATAACAATACCCTGAGGAAATTTTACGCCAACTTTGCCGGAATGTTTTTCGCATTGCTCCGGTCGGAGCACAGCTGCAGAGCCGGCGCCCTAGAGAAAGACAGCGCAGCCGTTAACTCTCCAAAGACCCGCGCGTAACCCCCAATTGGCTGTGTAGCTTCAGCTCCTGCCACAGTTGGGATCCGCTGAGTTGTCCTTGTAAGAGTTGCTGATAGCGATGCAGCGTTTGTTGAATCTCGGCGGGGGATTCATGCAAAAATTCGATGCGCAGATAGCGCAGGCCCAAGGCCAATAATTTCGGCACATATTCTGCCCCCGTTTGGGCCTTGCCGTTGTAGAGGGTATTCCGACAGCCGGCATCGGCCTTCAAAATGTGCTCGACATTGGCCCTGTCCCTCAGCTTCACCTCGTGTTTTTCACATGGGCGACCACAATTGGTGTAATCCGTTCCGCTGGATAAAAAGGCGCAAAAGACGCAGTGCTCCATGTGGAACAGGGGCATATGTTGATGAAGGGTAACCTCATACCTATGGGCGGGGCCGGCTTGCAGCAGGGATCCCAGTTGCTCATGGTTGAGGTCATAGGAAGCCGTCAGGCGCTCCAGGTTGTAACGGGTTTTGAGATAGTGGGCCGTGATGGGATTGGCCACATTCAAGGAAAAATCCCCAATGCAGCGCTGCCCGGCAAAGAAACGGAGATGATCGTAATTTCTCACCAAGTAGCCATCGGCCCCAGCGGCCAACACTTGCTTTAGGATCCAGGTTTCTCCCGGCTTGGTGATGCGGGGCGGGGCAGCCCACAGCTCCACCTCAGGATGGATGGCTTTGGTTGTGCGGATCACCTCCCGATAGCGGCGGGGATCCTCAAACTCCAGATAGATCTGCCTAATACCGCTGGCTATCGCCGCCGGCAGTTGCGCCGGATCCCGCACCAACACCACCAACTGCGGGGATCCCCTTTCGGGCTCCTCCTGAGAAGGCACCAGATCTTGCCAGCGAGCTTCGGGATTGAGTTGCCAGCGCGGGGGCTGAGCTCGCAGAGCTTGTAGGCGTTCCACCGCTTGTCGGCGCATCTGGTTGAGCAGGCTCACCGGCAGCATTACCTCCCCCTGCAAGGCATTGTGCAGGGATCCCAACTTGAAAGGAGTGGAGCCCAAACGGCCCAGTTGCTGTCGCAGTTTTTCGGTGGTGAGGGGTTGGCGGTGGGCAGCTTCCAGGGGCAGCGGCGAATCCACCTGCACCGTATGGCCTTGCTCATCCCGCAGGATCAGCGTCAGCGGGGATCCCACTTGGCCGTGAACCTCCATGTGGACAGGCCGCTGAAAGCGGGGGTGATCCCCGGCGTAGCTTTGGCGCAGGCGCTTTTCCAGTTCCGGGTCGCTGGTCTTCCAGAGGCGATCCCCCACCCGCAGACGTTTGAGATCAATGACCCCCTCTCCGAAGCTGATCCAGGCCAGCCCCTGCTTCTCTTGCACCCGGTAAACCCGTCCCCCCTGCTCCGGTAACTCCGGCTGCCCCTGATCAAACACCACGCCATCCCCGGCTTTGAGGGGTGCCTCCAGCCGGATCCCCACCTGATCCTGTTGGATCCCCACCACTTGCCCCAGGTAAACCCCCCGTTTCTTGCCAAACCGCGCGTGCACCAGCTCCTGGTTGTTGATGCCCCGCAGCCAGCCTGTATAAAGCCCACGAGAAAAGCTCATCTCCAGCTCGTAGCGTTCCTGTTGCGAGGGCTGCCACGGCTGCCCCGCTCCCAGCGCATCCAAGGCCTGCCGATACACCCGCGTTACATTGGCTACATATTCTGGGGATTTCAGTCGGCCCTCAATTTTCAGACAGCGGATCCCCAGCTTCACCAGCTCCGGCAGCACCTCCAGCCCGGCCAAATCTTGAGGGCTGAGCAGATACCGCTTCTCCCCCAAGTCGCGGCGGATCCCGTCTACCACCAGCTCATAGGGCATGCGGCAGGCTTGGGCACATTCCCCCCGATTGGCCGAACGCCCCCCCAGCGCCTCGCTGGTCAGACATTGCCCCGAGTAGGCCACGCACAACGCCCCATGCACAAAGACCTCCAGAGATAGGGAGGATCCCTTCTCTTCCAGATAGGCCCGGATCTGGGCGATTTCCTGGAGGGAACATTCCCGCGCCAGCACCACCACCTCACAGCCCAGCTCAGCGGCAAACTCCGCTCCCACTCCACTGGTGATGGTCATTTGCGTGGAAGCATGGATGGGGAAATCGGGGGAAAGATGCCGGATCAGGCGGGCGATGCCAATATCCTGCACAATCACCGCATCCACCCCCGCCGCAATCATCGAGCGGATGTATCCCTCGGCTTCCGTCAGCTCCCTTGGAAAAACCAGAGTATTCAAAGTAACATAGCCCCGTACCCCCCGCCGGTGCAGCCAGGCCATCAGTTCCGGCAAATCCGCTTCCGTAAAGTTGCGGGCGCGCATCCGGGCGTTGAAGCGCTCCAGCCCAAAGTAAATGGCATCGGCTCCGTTTTCCACTGCCGCCTTGGCACACTCCCAATCCCCCGCCGGGGCCAGCAGCAGGGGCAACTTGGTGGTCAAAGGCGGCGCCTCAAAGTGATCCGTTTCCGCGAAATCTATCCCAGCAGCTTTCATCGGAAGACAGCCCCACAAAGAGAACAAGGGATCCTTTCCCATTCAAAATCAAAAAACCTGAGAGCAGGATCCCCTTGTCTCAGGTCAAGCTGCCTCTGCCGGCGGCCTCTTAACAAAAAACTCGTTCCGTCCGCAAAGGGTCTAGGTGACATACTCCCATCGCTGACCCTACGGGTACAGGGTGGGCTTCTCGCTTCATCGGGGAGCTTTCGCAAGAACCCTCAGCGAGCAGACACGGGAT
>NZ_JANSHS010000463.1:0-2882 GCF_047461695.1 Synechococcus sp. R6-7 | reverse complement strand
TCTCATTCTGCCGCAATCTTGCTGGGTCAAAGAGCCCCACCCCTTGAGCATTTGCCGGAGCTGTTGGCAATTTATCCCCGGTCGGGATGGAGTTGCGGCCAATTGGAGAGCTTGCTTTCTAGAGCTTGCTTTCTGCTAAGGCAACCCGCTATGCTACCGCCCAGATTGAGGCATTCTCCCGTGGCAAGTCAGCAGCTTCGTGTCTATGTCCCCCCTCACCCGCTCATTAAGCACTGGCTAACCGTGGCTCGGGATGCGGAGACGCCCATGCCCCTGTTTCGCACGGCCATGTCGGAGCTGGGCCGCTGGCTAACCTATGAGGCGATGCGGGAGTGGATCCCCACCCAAACCGTTCAGGTGCAAACCCCTTTGGAACCCGTTGCCGCAGAGGTCATCGCGCCGGATACCCTGCTGGGCATTGTGCCTGTATTGCGGGCTGGCTTGGCGATGCTGGAAGGCTGTCAGGCCCTTTTGCCCCAGGCGCGGATCTTTCACATTGGCATGGTGCGGGATGAGGAAACGCTGCAGGCCAGTTGCTACCTCAATCGCCTTCCAGAGCGGATCCCTGAACAGATGCGCATTCTCATTCCCGAGCCGATGTTGGCCACCGGGGGCACGCTGCTCTGGGTTTTGGATGAGCTAAAAAAACGGGGGGCGGATCCCAGCTTGGTTAGAATTGTCAGCGCATTGGCAGCGCCCCCAGGGTTACAGCGGTTGGGATCCCACTACCCGATGGTGCAAATTTTCTGCGCCATGATCGACGAGCGGCTGAACGATCGAGGGTTCATTTTGCCCGGGCTGGGGGATGCAGGGGATCGCGCCTTCGGCACAGAGAACTAGCCACTGACCCACTCAATCTGTCTGTCTTCTCTGCTGCTGGTTTTTGAGCCAAGATCTTCGGCGACACACGCATTCTGTAGTGCTCAATCGAGCTTTTACCACTTCTGGCGCACGGATTGCCCATTCACCCAGATGCTTTGAGGGAGAGCATTTGAGGCTAACCCCCCTCAGATTGGTCAAGCTATTGGATCATGGGTAATGTTGGCCGCTTCAGGGATCCCGGTCGCGCTACTTGCAATTCTGACGGGGCCAGCACCTTTTCCCTTCCTGCGCCTATGCGACTTGTCCTTACCAGTTTGGATGGCAGCTTGCTGGATCTGGAGTCCAACAGCTATGGTGCTGCCCGACAAGCCTTGGCTGCCCTAGAGCGCCGCTCCATTCCCTTGGTGCTCTACAGCCTGCGCACCCGCGCTCAACTGGAACATGTGCGGCGGCAGTTGCGCCTGGAGCATCCGTTCATCTGTGAGGATGGCTCTGCCGTTTACGTTCCCGAGCATTACTTCCCGGCGGGCATCCTAGACGAGCAGTGGCAACACCGACCGCCCTACTACGTGTATGCTTTGGGTCTGCCCTATTCTCGCCTGCGCAGCATCCTGCAACAGGTGCGTCAAGAGTCCCACTTGGATTTGATCGGGTTTGGGGATTGGACTGCCTCTGAGCTGGCCGCTGCCACTGGGATCCCTTTGGAAGAGGCAGAGCGGGCGCAGCAGCGAGAGTACAGTGAGATTTTCAGCTATTCCGGGGATCCCGAAACCCTGCGGGAAGCTTTTGCCCAGCAAGAAGCCAACCTCACCCAACATCTGCTGCGGGTGCGTCAGCTTCACTTCTCTAGCCTGCCGCAATGGTATCTGACCGGATGGATGCAGCCAACGATGGCCGCAGAACCCAATTGGTTACCGGGGGAACAGGCGGTGCAGCGGCTGCTGGATTGCTACCAACGGCATCTGGGCCCTATCAAAGCTTTGGGCATTGGGTGTTCCCCGCCAGATGTGGCCTTTTTGCGATGGTCGGAACAAAAAGTGGTGCTTCCCAGCCCCATTGCGGATAGTCTCTGGAGTGAGGCCCTGCCTCAATGGCAATTGGCTCAGCTCCCCGGCCCAGAGGGGTGGAATGAAGTGGTGTTGATGTGGTTGGAGGAAACAGATCATGGTGATGAATAGGCAGCAGATTGGTCGTCAGGCTGTACCCTTAGGCCTGAAAACGGTGGGGTGCCTGCTGAGCTTGGCGGTGGCCATGCCTGCCCACGCGCAACCGCCCATGACCCTACTGACAGGGGAGCCGACGGTCGCCCAACTGAAGGAAGACGGAGCTCGCTATCTGCAGATGGGCTTCCATACCTTGGCCATCAACGCCTACCGGAGCGCAATTGAACTGGAAGAAAAAACCTTGGTGCTGCCCAGCGAACGGGATCCCGATGTGCCTTTCAACCTCGGCTTGATCTATGCCCGTCAAGGCAAGCTGGCGGAGGCCCGCGCCGCCTTTCAGCGCTCGGTGGAGGTGGATCCCAGTGGCTTTAAGGCTCGCTATCAACTGGCCTTGGTGGATCTCAAGCTGGGGAACCTGGCCGTAGCCAAAGAGCAGCTCACCCTTTTGGCCCATGCCGCCAGCAACCATCCGGAAACCCACAGCCATATTCAATCTTTACTGGCCACTCTGGAGTCTGTGCCCCTGCCCGGCCAACAAGGGGAGAACCCGGCTCGCCCTCCAGCCGTTGAGTCAGAAGCCGCCAAGCTTTTGCTCGAACCTCAGAAAACAGAAACAGCCGCCCTGCCCACCGCAGCTGAGCAAAAACTGCCAGAGGAGACAAAACCTCTCTCGACTCTGCAGCGGCTACGTCAACGGGAGCGGGACTAGAGCCCCCTCTAGTTTTAACTATTTCTTAAGGCATGGGGCCGGCTGCCAGGGATCCCGTCACCGGGCCTTGGGCTAGGCTCGCCCCTTTTGGGGATCCGACTGAGAATCCTCGGGCTGGGGCCCTTTGGTGGTGAACACCGTGGTGAACATCATCAGCATGCCTGATACATTTACGCTGAACACTGCTG
>NZ_JANSHS010000462.1:0-2076 GCF_047461695.1 Synechococcus sp. R6-7 | reverse complement strand
TGCGGGGCTCCTGCGATTTCTAGCTGAGGCAGTGCTACAGCCACGGAGCCCAACCCTGGTGCCGAGCGGACAGATTCTGACGGCTTTGAATCGCTGCAGAGGGATGCACAAACTCATGGGCAATGCCTTGATAGGTCAGTTGCAAAGGACTCCGTCCCGCTAATGTGAACAGCAAGGGCCCAGAAGCACCACCGCTCACAGCAGCTCGTCGATCAGCCGCAGCACCTGCTGCAGCTCAGCACCGGGGATCCTTTGATGTTGTTCCAGGTTGATCTCCACCAACTGTTTGAGGGCGAGGAGCTTCAGGTTGACCTCCACCGCCGCCACCGCAATGGCTTGTGCTGCCGGCAAATAGCCACTGGCCCCCAAATCCAAAAGGGCAGCCCGCCGCAGATGGATGTTGTCGTGATCCAACACCGACAGCAGGCGCTGAGCAAAAGTCGGATCCCCGGTGAGACGATAGCAGGCCCGCGCCGCCGCACATTGCAAGCGAATGGAAGTGTGCTCTAGGTAAGGACGAATTGGCTCCAGGGCAGCAGCCACCTGCAGTTGTCCAAGAGCCTCGATAATGGCCTCTATGGCGGCTTGGGCTTCCGTCTGCAGTCCTCGCTCCACAAAGCGCAGCCCTTCTAGCAAAGCGGATCCCAGCTTTTCCACTTCGTCGGGATCCCTGTTGAGGTTGTTGGCAAGGGCAATCTCAACCAGTGCCTGGGCAGCCGCTGCCACCACTTGGCCATCAGAGCAAGACAAAGCCGCCTTCAGGGGAGGGATCCCGGCGAGGGATCCCAGTTTACCCAAAGCACGAGCAGCGTTGCGCCGCAGCGGATATCCCCCTTGAGCGGTGCGATCCGTTTCATCGGCCAGGGCCTCGATCAGGGCAGGGATCCCTTCGACGATGCGCATGCGTCCCAGCCACCAAGCCGCATAGTAGCGTTCCCCCGGATCCCCGTGGCGCAGCTTGGCGATTTGTCCAGCCGGGGTGAGATCCACCGACGGATTGGGATCCAGAGGAACAGCAGTGGTCATGGAATCGACAACGGAGAGGACACCGAGAAGGGATTAAGCGCTGCGGACACTGACGATCTTGGCGCCCGATTTGAGCAACCGCTGCATTGTCGCCGACAGTTGATCGGCAGAGACGAAAATCTGCTGGTTGGATTTGCGCACTCGGCTGGAAGTGGCCAGCGCCGAAGGCGGATTCAGCAGTCGGGTCACTTCCACACAGAACATGCGATCCGACTGGCCCGTTGGCGGCCCCAGGTGTTTGGAAATGGGGCTGGGCGGCAGCAGGCCCCGCACCCCAATGCGGCGAATGGCCGGGGTAAACCCGGTGGCCAAAGGCATCATCAGACGGGGTCTGGGCCCTTGGGAGCGATCGTTGTTGGCGTAGCCCCCGTAGAGAGCGAAGAGATTGGTAAAGTCGCGGGTGGAATGAGCCTTGCGGTATTCAAACCCACGCGGGTAGGGGACGATGTTGTCTCCAAAAGCTTCTAGGTATTCTGGGCTGTCGATGTAGGAATCGATCTCCGCGCTGTGGCCGCCAGATTGGTAGATGTCCAAATGGCGGGCGATGTCTTTGGGGCTGGTGGGAGCGCGTCCCAGCAGATGCTTGAAATTGAGCTCGATGGCCCGGGTTTGCGAGTTGGGGTAGAAAAACCGCTTTTTGTAGGCTTCGGACTTGGCGATCCATCGCACAAACTCCCGCACCGTCAGGCTGCCCTGGCGCAGCAGCGATTCCGCACTGGCTAGCTCCTTCCTATCGGCCCCAAACAAATGGTCGTTGCCCAGCACCTGACGGTAGATGGCCCGCAGCACCGCATTGAGCTGATCCTGGCTGGCGTTGGGGCGCAACTCCAGTGGGGTGGTCTCCGTAATGCCCCGGATCCCCATCCGGCTTGCCGCTGTAATTGCACTCATGCTAATTCCCCCGATTGAACTGAATGGACACAGATTGAGAACAAGCTTGCGTTTAGGGTCATTTCGATTCAAGCTAGGACATTGCACCCACACCTAAAGTGTTGGTTGCGTCGTCGCGTCGGCGTTGCGGAGCAATAATGCAGGGGGCCAAAAGGCTTT
>NZ_JANSHS010000461.1:0-3133 GCF_047461695.1 Synechococcus sp. R6-7 | reverse complement strand
CGTGGTTGGCTTGCCAACTGCAGGGCTACTGAAAGCCCGCCCTGTACCGCTTAGCGGTCAGAGTCGGGTAGTTTACTTGTCGATCGATCTGGCGGCCTAAGCTCACCTCTTGGGCATCGTTCAACTGGCTCACCTGCAGCCACTGAAGGCCATGAATCAGCAAACGGCCCAGATCTTGGGCATGGGCAGGGGATCCCATCCCAGATGCCGCAAGAATGCTGAGTAGGGCAATGGCGACCGGTCTCACCGCGCGAGAACTCCACCCCTTGGAGAGGAGAGGATCCTGTCCTGCTGGCGCGAGCAGCCTGAGGGTGTGGCGAGGTTTCAACATCAGGAATTGGCTCCATCAAGTACCCTCAAGTTAGCGATCCCGAAGCAAGATTGTCCTGCCACCCAAGCGAAACCGCTTTGCTATCAAGGGCAACCGCCGAGAGAGTTTCCCCTGGCTTGGGGGAATGGAATAGGATAGGGCTCTATATTCAGGCAGACGTTTAAGGGCGGTCATGACGGGATCCCCTACATGGAACCCTGAAATCTCCCCATCTCCAGACTCCTGGGCCACGGGCAGCGTTTACTTTCGGTCGGATGCACAAGGGATTCATCTGCACTTGCCCAGCACCTTGCCTTGGGAGGAGCTTTGGGAAAACCTGGTTTGGCAGTTGCGCAGCCGCAAACCCTACTGGGCCGGGGTCGCTCCCCTCACCCTCTGGAGCCAGCAGCGAGAGCTGGACATGCCCACCCTACAACTTCTTGCTGCCCTATTGTCTCAGCATGGACTGCAACTGTGGCGCGTTCAAACTCGATCCCGCTCGACAGCCATCGCAGCAGCAACGTTGGGCTATTCTGTGGAGCAATCTTCCCTTTTGGAGGCAGTTCCCCCTGCTCCCCCAGACACCACACCTCTGTACCTACGTTCGACGGTGCGCTCTGGCATGTCCGTGCGTCACAGAGGATCCGTATTCCTGTTGGGGGATCTCAACCCCGGCGGCGAGATCATTGCTGGAGGAGATATTTGGGTTTGGGGACGCTTGCGGGGCCTGGTTCACGCGGGGGCCGACGGCGACAAGGGAGCTGTAATCTTGGCTTTGCAGTTGGAGCCCACTCAGTTGCGCATTGCCGATCAAGTGGCCCGTCCGCCAGAAGGTGGATCCCTGCCCAACACCCCTGAAGTGGTTTACCTGCAGGAGGATGTCATCTGCGTCGCCAGCCTTCAGGATTTTCTGCGGAGAGGAGTATGAGCCGAGTCATCGTCATGACCTCTGGTAAAGGTGGAGTCGGCAAAACCACCGTGACGGCCAACCTGGGCACTGCCTTGGCGCGCTTGGGTCGCTCGGTGGTGGTGGTGGATGCAGACTTTGGCCTGCGCAACCTGGATTTGCTGCTGGGGCTGGAGAATCGGGTGGTGTACACAGCCCTAGAGGTGATCGCCGGGGAATGTCGCCTCGAGCAAGCTTTGGTGAAAGACAAGCGCACCCCCAATCTCTCGCTGTTGCCGGCAGCCCAAACCCGCAACAAAACGTCGGTGCATCCGGATCAGATGCGCCAGTTAATCGAGAAGCTGGCCAGCAGCCATGACTACGTGCTGATCGATTGTCCGGCAGGGATCGAACAAGGGTTTCGCAATGCCATCGCCGGGGCCAACGAGGCCATCATCATCACCACCCCAGAAGTGGCAGCGGTGCGGGATGCAGATCGCGTGGTGGGCTTGTTGGAAGCCGCCCAGATTTCATCGACTCAGCTCATTGTCAACCGCCTGCGCCCGGACATGGTGGCAGCCGGCCAGATGATGTCGGTGGAAGATGTGGTGGAGGTGCTGGCCATCCCGTTGGTGGGTATTATTCCAGAAGACCGCGAGGTGATCGTCTCCACCAACAAAGGGGAGCCCCTGGTTCTCTCCGCCAATCCAACTCTGGCTGCTCAGGCCATCCAGCGCATTGCCCGACGGCTGGAAGGGGAAACAGTGGACTTCCCCAAGATGGCCAGTTTGGGCGAGTCCTTTTGGGAGCGGGCCAAACGGTTTTTAAACCAAAAGGTGCTCTGACAACTGTTTTGTCGTTTTTCCCCACTTTATCCAGATTGGAATGGCAATTTTGACCTGTTCACAACTTTCACAACTGAGTAACAAGGCCGGCAAAACCTATGCTCCTCGATTTTTTGGATCAGCTTTTTTCTCGGCACTCCGGCAACAGCCGCCAGCAAGCCAAGCAACGGTTGAAGCTGATCTTGGCCCATGACCGCGCTGACCTCACCCCGGCGGCGCTGGAATCAATGCGCCTGGAGATTTTGGGGGTGGTGTCCCGCTATGTGGAGCTGGATTCAGAAGGGATGCAGTTTCACTTGGCCACGGAAGGGGGAACGACTGCTCTTATTGCCAATCTGCCTATCCGTCGCGTTAAGCCCTTAGAGACCGGTCTCAGCCGCTCAGAAGGCGAGAAAGCCTAGAAGGGGAGATTTTTGGCAGCATGTCGATTTGCTTTCAATTCCCAACAGAGCTGCCCAACGCCAGAGTGGTCGTCAAGCTCGCTCTGTGATAGGTTGAGGTAAGTCGTGTGTACTGTAGCGAGAAGCAGGCTGAGTGTAGCTTTTGCAACTTCATGGGGCCGACACACATGAGTTAGCTCTGCGTGTTTGGGCTCATGAACTGCTGACGTGATGGGTAGAGCCACCTTGACGATTGGAGACTTTCCAGCAGTCTGTATTGGCGTTAGCGTTGCGGAGCAACAACGACGTTAACGATGGCAGCGACGAGATTGTTAGCGTTCAGTAGCTGGAAAGGTAAGGGCTCCGTCCCGCTATTGCGTTCGGTTAAGCCTCAATATGCAAGATTCATTTGAGCTGACGATCCTGTTTACGCTAGCCCTGGTGGCTGGGATCGCTGCTCAGGTGCTGGCCAATTTTGTCAAAGTGCCCAGCATTGTATTCCTGCTGCTGTTTGGCCTGTTGCTGGGGCCAGATGGTTTGGGCTGGGTTCACCCCCAAGTCATGGGATCCGGGCTGGAAGCGCTGGTGTCGTTGGCGGTGGCTCTGATCTTGTTTGAGGGGGGACTGAACCTGCGGCTGCAACGTCTCAATCCGGTATCGGATAGCCTGCGCAATTTGGTTTTGTTGGGATCCCTGCTGACCTTGGTGGGGG
>NZ_JANSHS010000460.1:0-4589 GCF_047461695.1 Synechococcus sp. R6-7 | reverse complement strand
AGTGTTCAGCGTAAATGTATCAGCACGGCATTCACACTTTGGTGTACAGTCCCCTCTGCCGAGGTCTGCTGAGCGGACGGATGACGCCGCAAACCACCTTCCCCCCAGGGGACATGCGCGCCGGGATCGATCCCAAGTTTGTTGAACCGCGCTACTCCCAGTACCTAAAAGCGGCAGAGGCATTGAGCCGGTTTGCTCAGGATCGCTATGGCAAGACCTTGGCCCAGTTGGCGGTGCGCTGGCTGCTGGATCAACCGGGGGTGAGTGTGGCGCTGTGGGGGGCACGCAAGCCCTATCATCTGGAGGCAATATCCGGCCTTTGGGGCTGGTCGTTGGATGCGGAAGCGATGCAGACCATCGAGGATATTTTGCAAAGGTATGTTCCCGAGTCCATTCCCCCCAGCTTTATGTCCCCGCCTGCCCGCGCTGCCTAGTTGTTGCTTTCTGTTCCCTTGCCGTTTGCGTTAGCGGTGGGGAGCACTTTGTTGCCGGGATCCCAGTCCTACGATTGAGTTTGGCAAAAAATGAGATTTAGAGCTCTGTCCTACTGCAGCCAGTAGGGCCAGGAGTCTGTCAACCACGGGAGAACAAAGATGGCCATCCCAGATGCATTCGCGTCAGCAGTGCGGAGCACTTTGACCCACAAAGCAGACAGGCCAAGGGATCCGGCTGACCAGAATGGGCCCACAGTGCCTTCTCAGGCGGGATCCCTGATTCTCCACGTGGGGGGCATGAGTTGTGCCGGCTGCGTTCGCACCGTTGAGCAGGCCCTGCTGAGACAGCCGGGGGTGGTTAAGGCCAGCGTTAACCTGGTTACCGAGTCGGCCCTTGTGGAGTTTGCCCCTGGGATCCGGCCCGACCCGCAGCACCTGGCCCAGATTTTGACAGAGGCAGGGTTTCCCAGCCGCTACAGTTTAGAGGGTGAGGCCCTCTCCGGCGGGAGTTCCGTTCGCGTCAGCGGTGCGGAGCCCTATCAAGACCAAACTTCCCCTGCCGCTGGGCGGGAAGATGCCGCGGATCCCCTCTCTCGGCAGCGACAGCAGACCCGACACCACATTCGCCAAGCGCTCACCGCCGCTTTTTTGCTGCTGATTTCTGCCGCCGGACACTTGGATCTCTTCGCCCGTCTGGGCTTGCCCCTCCTTAATGATGTCTGGCTGCACTGGGGCTTGGCGACCTTGACTTTTGTCGGCCCAGCTCGCGGCATTGTCCTGGATG
This sequence comes from Synechococcus sp. R6-7, assembly GCF_047461695.1. Lineage (NCBI taxonomy): Bacteria > Bacillati > Cyanobacteriota > Cyanophyceae > Synechococcales > Synechococcaceae > Synechococcus > Synechococcus sp. R6-7. The sequence goes on along the minus strand of NZ_JANSHS010000460.1, from coordinate 3,371 downwards.
GTTGGAGAGGGGCGCGGCGGCTGGCCCCCAACATGAACACCTTGGTTACCTTGGGATCCGGATCGGCCTACCTGGCCAGTCTGGCGGGGTTGTTGGCCCCTCAGGTGGGCTGGGAGTGCTTTTTCGACGAGCCCGTCATGATGCTCAGCTTCATCCTGTTGGGACGGGCCTTGGAACAGCACAGCCGCCTGCGGGCGGCCAGCAGCCTGCAATCGCTGGTGAGCTTGTGTCCCAGTTTGGCTCGGCGGGTTCAGCCTGCAGAGAAGGCGGGATCTCTGGCTTCCAGCCCAGAGGGGAACCTGGATCTGGGATCCCAAACCGGAGAATGGTGCCCTGTCGAACAGGTGCGAGTGGGGGATTGGCTCCAAGTGCGGGCCGGCGAACAGATCCCGGTGGATGGAGAGGTCATTGCCGGCCAGGCCACGGTCAACGAGGGGATGCTGACAGGGGAACCCCTGCCGGTGCTGAAACAAGTGGGGGATCCCGTGGTGGCGGGAACGCTGAACCAATCGGGGTTGCTGCTGTGCCGGGCGACGCGCACCGGGAAAGACACCACCTTGGCCCAGATCATCCGCCTGGTGGAAGAGGCCCAAGCTCGCAAGGCCCCCATCCAAGGGATAGCCGACCAGGTGGCGGGCTACTTCACCTATGGGGTGGTCACGCTGGCCATTCTCACCTTTGGGTTCTGGTACTGGATTGGGATCCCGCTTTGGGGGAGCGGCGGTGCGGAGCACTTCGTCCTGGCGGGGTTCAGCCTGCACGCCCATCTGCATCTGGGTGACCATCCCCCTCACCCCACACCCCTGCTCAGCAGCCTCAAGATGGCCATTGCCGTTTTGGTGGTGGCCTGCCCCTGTGCTTTGGGATTGGCTACGCCGATGGCCATCCTGGTGGGTACTGGCTTGGGAGCCGAGCGGGGTTTGCTCATCCGAGGGGGAGATGTTCTGGAGAAAGCCCATCGCTTGCAAACGGTGGTCTTCGACAAAACCGGCACCCTCACCCAAGGGGATCCCCACCTGACGGACTGTCTCAGCCTTGACCCCTCCCTGGATCCCAATCGCCTACTCCAACTGGCGGCCACAGTGGAAAGCGGCACTCGCCACCCTCTGGCGCAAGCCATTTTGCAAGCCGCCCGCACCCAGGGTTTGCCGTTGCTCTCCGCCGGCGAGTTTCAAACCCAGCCGGGGATAGGAGTCGCCGCCCAAGTGGAAGGGCAGGAAGTGGTGTTGGGATCCCTGGATGGGCTGGCTGCTTTGGGGATCCCGCTGTCCCAGGAGACCCAGGCCCAGGCCGAGGCGCTACTGGCAGCCGGCAAAACGGTGGTGGGCGTGGCTGTAGAGGGATCCCTGGTGGGGCTGCTGGCAGCCCAGGATCCCTTGCGGCCCGATGCGCAGGCAACACTGCGACAACTGCAAAAGATGGGCTTGCAGGTGATGCTGCTTACTGGCGATCGGGCTGAGGTGGCCAAGCAGGTAGCCGAAGCTCTGCAAGTGCCCGGGATCCGCGTTATCGCCGAGGTTCACCCGGCAGACAAAGCTCAAGTCATCCGCGACCTGCAGACCCAAGGCCAGAGAGTTGCCATGGTGGGAGATGGCATTAACGACGCTCCGGCTTTGGCCCAAGCCGATGTGGGCATCGCCCTGCACTCAGCCACTGATGCGGCCTTAGAAACCGCCGATATCATCCTCATGCGCAACCGCCTCTGGGATGTGGTGGAAGCTATCCGCCTCAGCCGCGCCACCTTCCGCAAGATCCAGCAGAACCTCCTCTGGGCTGTCGGCTACAACCTGGTAGGGATCCCGGTGGCAGCAGGCGCGCTCTTGCCCGCCTTTGGCATTGGGCTGAGCCCAGCTATTGCCGGGGGCTTCATGGCCTTGAGTTCCCTCAGTGTAATCCTCAATTCACTCCTTTTGAGGCGAACTTTTGTACCCCGTAGATCTTCGAGTAGCCGCAGCTAAAAAAGTGTTAAAAACTACGAATGACTAAGTATCGATCGTTAAGTCTTCCGAGGTTTTACCGAGCTTCTGACACAATTTCCGCTGCGTCCAAGCCAAAAATTCGGCAACTTCGATTACATTTGATTAGAAAGATTAATCCGCTTTAACTTTTGAGGATTTGGTTGTAAGATTAGGCCGAAACCAAGCTGTAAGCGCATCTTCTGGTTTCTTGCTTAGCAAAGCAAAAACCGTGAAAATACTGGGAAAGCGCATCTTGCAGCGGTGAAGGGAGCAAAAGTATGGCGATGCTTGGAGATCTTCAGGAATTTTCCTTATGCGACCTGTTGCATTTAATGGAAAAGGGTAAGAAAGCAGGGCAATTATCCATCTGGGCACCCAATGGCATTCAGCGGATTTGGTTTTACCAAGGTCGGGTGGTCGCCGCCCTCGCCCCTGAAGAAAAGCATCGTTTGGAAAGCCTGCTGACGCGCTTTGGCTTGGTGGACGAGCAGGTGGTCAGCCAGTTGGTCGCTAGGGGCTTGGAGGAGCCTCTGGGGCGTTGCCTGCAGCGGCAAGGGTTGATCTCGCCCGTAGATTTGGCCAAGCTCTTTCGCCATCAACTGCAAACCGGCCTCTACAGCCTCTTCGCCCTCGAATCCGGACAGTTCAGCTTCCTGCCCAACGTGCCCATGCCCTACCGAGAAATGACCGGCCTGAGCAAAGGCGCCACCGCTGCCGTCCTGGAAGCCCTGCAGCAGCTCAAGCTAGAGCAGCAGCCCGAAAAAGACCTGCCAGAGCCCGATAGCTGCTTTTGGCGTACCAGCACCGAACTGCCTCTGTTCAAACTTTCTGCGCTGGAGTGGGGGATCCTGGAGCAGGTGTCGCCTTCCCGCAAGCTGACGGCTTTGGCTCAAGCACTGGGGGCAGACCTGCTGGAGGTGCGCTATGCCTGTGCCCGTCTGGCCAAGCTGGGGTTGATCAGCCCTTGTGAGGGGCCAACGGTTCTGGCTCGGTCTGGTCACTGGGAGCTGTCCAAGTCGATTGCTGAGGAGGTGAATCCCGAGCCGGTGAGGGAGAGGCTGGGGGCAAGGGTGCCTGGTCTCCAGGATGAGGGCGGCCCCGTCAAGCCTTCTCTGGTCAGTCGATTAGCCACCCTCCTCAAGGGCATGCGCGAAAAATAAAAGCATAGGGATATTTGCAGTCATGTTTTCGGTTTTCGGGTAAAACCATTAGAAACAGTGAATCAGCAGGGAGATATAGGATGGCTAATCTGTCCTCTTTGCAGGCGATCCTCCAGAGCTATGTTGCCAACACACCGGAAGTCCAGGGAGCAGCAGTGGTCACCCCCGACGGGCTACCTTTAGCTTCCACACTGCCTGTGGGTATGGATGAAGAGAGAACCTCTGCTATGTCGGCTGCCATGCTTTCTTTGGG
>NZ_JANSHS010000459.1:0-957 GCF_047461695.1 Synechococcus sp. R6-7 | reverse complement strand
AGCTTATTATTGACTAGAGTCATGCTCTCACCGACCGGCGGAAGATGGCTGTTGAGATTATTCTCAACAAACAGGCCGGCAATTCCAGCTCTGGGTTTGGCTTGGTCTCTAGCGAGGGCCGTAGGTTGTCCAATAGCCGCGTCCTTGTCTTTTGGCTGCATCGGCAGCTTCAGTAAGAATGGGGCCGTACTTCAAGCCATCGGTTTGTGGCGACAACAGGCCATGCCCCAAAAACAGCATTTCCTGGTTGATGAGGGTATTGGCTTGCCAAACGTAGGCAGGCAAGGTGGGAGCAGGGGCTAGGGCAGGATCCAACTCCAAAAACACCTCACGTCCCAGCAGAGCAGTCTGCAAATATTGGCCGGCATTGTAAACTGCCAGAGGGGTTTGTCCGCGCAACTCCGTCCAGTTGGGGTTGATCGGGTCAGGCAAGGGATCGATCCCAATCAGTTGCACCAGCCGCAAATTCAAGTCTCCTTCAAGCTGAACAACCAGGGTGTTGTAGTTGACCACCCGAACCACGGCTGCACGTTTGAGGTCGCGCAGATCCGGACGCGCCACCAATGTTAAAGCCCAACCGGGCAATGTCGAGAATATCAAAGGCAAGGCCAGAAAGCTGCCCAGCTTGATCAGGCTCCGTCCATTGGATGCCAGCAGGGATCTGGAGCGGGGGGAAGTCGGAGCAGAACGCAGGGATTTTTGCAGCATGGACTTTAGCCGTTGCATGGCGGACTTGACGATAGGGATGGTTCGCATGGTTGACCTTTGGATCTCACACTGCCCTCACACCGCTGCCCACTGGGCCTCAATGCGGGATCCGGCTCACCTGCCGTCACTCTACAAAAAACTGGAGTAGATGGGTCAGGTAGTTGGTCATTTCGATTCAAACTAGGACACTCTACCCACACCTAAAACGTTGGTCGCGTCGTCGCGTCTTCGCGTCAGCGTTGCGGAGCA
>NZ_JANSHS010000458.1:0-11139 GCF_047461695.1 Synechococcus sp. R6-7 | reverse complement strand
GCAGTGTTCAGCGTAAATGTATCAGCAATTGGTAAGCTAGGGATCCCAATCCCTGAGGTTTTGCCCCTGTGACAGATCCCAATGCCATTCGGATCACCTTTTTGGGCACCAGCTCCGGCATGCCCACCCGCCAGCGCAATGTCTCTGGGGTGGCGGTGCAGTTTCCCCAGCGGTCGGAATGGTGGCTGTTCGATTGCGGCGAGGGCACCCAACACCAGTTGCTGCGCCTAGATGAGCTGCGCCCCAGCCAGTTGCGCCGCATTTTCATCACCCACATGCACGGGGATCACATCTACGGCCTGCCGGGGCTGTTGGCCTCCTGTGGCTTGGGCAGCACCCCTGAGCACATCGATATCTACGGCCCGCCGGGCCTGGAAGAGTACCTGAAGGCCGTGTTGCGCTACAGCGAGACGCGCATCCCCTACGGCTTCCGCGTTCACACCGTCGAAACCGGTCTCATCCTGCAAGAGGCGGAGTACTCCGTCTTCTGCGCGCCCTTGGATCACCGGGTGCCCGCCTTCGGCTACCGCGTGGTGGAACAGGATCGGCCAGGCAGCTTCAATGCAGCCAAAGCCCAAGCCGACGGGATCCCCTTTGGCCCTCTGTATGGGCAGCTCAAGGCCGGCCAATCCATCATCTGGCAGGGCCGCTGCTTTCACGGACGGGATTATGTGGGGGATCCCATTCCGGGCCGCAAATTCTCCTACTGCACCGACACGATTTTCTGCCGCAATGCTGTTGATCTCTCCCGGGCTGCGGATCTGGTCATCCACGAGGCTACCTACGCTCAGGCTGACTTGGAGCTGGCCCGCCGCTCTAAGCATTCCACCGCCGCCATGGCCGCCCAAGTGGCCGCCGAAGCCAAGGCCCAAGCTTTGATCCTCACCCACTTCAGCCCCCGCTACACCCCAGAGGCCCCCATTACCTTGGAAGACCTGCTGGCAGAAGCTCAGGCCATTTTTCCCAATACCCTGCTGGCCCGCGATCGGCTGACCTACGAGATCCCCCGTCGCAGCCCGTCCCCTCTGCCGGTGGGTGTGGGCTTGCCTCGCTAGAATGGTAGAACTGACAGTCTCAACCGGCAATGACGGATCCCAGACCCTACCCCGAACGCCCCCAATTTCCAGAGCGGCCCAAAACCGAACAACTGGATCAAAGTGCTGGCGAGTGGCGAACCTTCAGCGCTTTGCCCCCTGCCACTTCTCTGCCCCCGGTTCAAGCCGAGCGGCCAGCCCCGCAAACGGCTGCTGAGGGAGAACCCCTGCCAAAATTGGCTCCCTGGAGCAAACGAATTGGGGCTTTTGCCCTCGACTTTGGGCTGGGGCTGGGGATCTCCTACCTAGCCCAAGGCTTGGCTGCTCTGGTAGGGGCCAATGCAGGCGCCGTGGACATGACCGGCTATCTCGCCTTCTTCGCCACCTGGCTGGTGAACCGCGGCTATTTCCAGTCCCGCCCTGAGGGCCAAAGCCTCGGCAAATGGCTGCTGAACATCAAAACCCTGGATCCCGAGACCGAAGCCTCGCCGCACCTGGTTCGCTCTCTGGCTCGAGAGGGAGTGCTCTCCCTCTTTGTGCTTACAGAGGCCCTGCTGGTGCCTCTGGCTGCGGATGGGCTGTTTGCCGTCTTCGACAAGGAAAAACGCCAAACCATTCACGACCGCGCCGGACGTACCCTAGTGGTGGAAGCGGAGCGGGGCTACCACCTGGATGAAAAAGTCCTGCAGTTTTTGCAGGACATCCTAGAGGGGGACGCTGCTGACGACGTCAAATCGGCTGCTCGCGACCTGCTGCGCCAAGCCCAGCGCAATGACACCGTGCGGGATCTGTCCAAGCAGTTGCAGCGCCTGAGCAAAGATGTGGATCGCAACGCCCGTAGCCTACGGCAACAAACGGGCAAGCAAGTGAAAACTTGGGTTGATTCCGTCAAGGAAAAGTTGGATAATTGGTGATCGCGCTTGCAGTTTCCTCATTGCCGTTTACCTTCGTCTTGGGATCCGTCATGGCCAAAGCAAAGGGTGCCCGCATCATCATTACTCTGGAGTGTACGGAGTGCCGCACCAACGTCAACAAGCGCTCTCCAGGCGTGAACCGCTACACCACCACCAAAAACCGCCGCAACACAACAGCCCGCTTAGAGCTGAAGAAATTCTGCCCCCACTGCAACCGCCACACCGTCCACAAAGAGATTAAGTAGTTCAAGCCGTTTCGCCGTTCTCCTGACCTATGGTTTACGCTCGCCGCCGCCTGTCTCCCATTAAGCCGGGAGAGCCCATTAGGTACACCGATGTGGAGCTGCTCAAGAAATTTGTGACCGAGCGAGGCAAGATCTTGCCCCGCCGCATCACCGGCCTGACCGCCAAACAGCAGCGGGAGCTCACTGCCGCGATCAAACGAGCGCGCATCATGGGTCTTCTTTACTTTGTCAACAAAGAGGGATAGCTTTCTCCGGATCCCGATGGGCCTGCAGCTTTCGCCGGAACTCCAAGCCCGCTTGTCCCAGCCCCTCAATATCGGCGGGGTAAAAGTTTTGAGCCGCGTTTTTCAGGCGCCGCTGTCAGGGGTAACCGACCAAGTCTTTCGAGGGCTGGTGCGCCGTTTTGCCCCCCACAGCTTGGTCTACACGGAAATGGTCAGTGCGACCGGCTTGCACTATGCCCGCCAGTTGCCCCGCATCATGGAGGTCGGCGAGGGAGAGCAGCCCATCGGCATCCAATTGTTTGATTGTCGGCCCGACTTTCTGGCGGAAGCAGCCCGCATGGCTGTGGACGAAGGGGCGACCTTGGTGGACATCAACATGGGCTGCCCGGTGAACAAGATTACCAAAAACGGCGGCGGCTCTTCTCTGCTCCGCGATCCCGACACGGCAGCGCGAATTGTGGAGGCGGTGGCCAACGCAGTGGAGGTGCCCGTAACCGTGAAAACGCGCCTGGGCTGGTCAGATCAGGAGATCAACATTTTGGATTTTGCCCACCGTCTGCAGGAGGCAGGGGCGCAACTGCTCACCCTGCATGCCCGAACACGCGCCCAAGGCTTCAACGGCAAAGCCCGCTGGGACTGGATCCGCCGCGTCAAACAGCACCTGCGCATTCCCGTCATCGCCAATGGGGATATTTTCTCGACAGCCGCAGCGGTGAAGTGTTTGGAGGAAACCGGAGCCGATGGGGTGATGTGCTCCCGCGGCACCATGGGCTATCCCTTTCTGGTGGGGGAAATCGATCACTTCCTGAAAACCGGTCAAGAAAGACCGGCCCCCACTCCCCTGGAGCGGATTCAAATGGCCTTAGAGCATCTGCGCGGTCTCTGGGAGTACAAGGGAGAACGTGGCATCCGTCAGGCCCGCAAGCACATGACTTGGTACATCAAAGACTTTGCCGGAGCCTCTCAATTCCGTGCTCTCCTCTGTCGCATTGAGACGGTGCAGGAAGGGGAAGCCCTGCTTCTTCAAGCCATGGAGCGCTGCCAAGAAGCCACACCTCGACCGGAAGAGGCCATTAAAACCACCGAGGAGGTCGACCTTCTCCCTGAAGCCGGTTGGGCGTAGCTCCAAGGATCCCCACAATTGGAAATTGCTTGGAAATCGCCGCACGTCTGCCTTGGCTGTAGCCTGTGGCCCCGAAAAAGGCTATTGCGCCTGCTGCTGGGACAGGGCTGCCACCAACTTTTCTCCCATTTCCTGGCAACCCACTAAAGTCATTCCCTCAGAGTAGAGGTCTGGGGTGCGGTACCCTTGCGCCAAAACGGCTTCTACCGCCTGTTCGATGCGGTCGGCAGCTTGCGGCTGATCCAGGGAGTAGCGGAGCATCAGGGCGCCGGAGAGCACCTGGGCAATGGGGTTGGCTTTGTCTTGTCCGGCAATGTCGGGAGCCGACCCATGTACCGGCTCGTATAGGCCGGGGCCAGAGGATCCCAGAGAGGCAGAGGGCAGCATACCAATAGAGCCGGTCAGCATGGCCGCTTCATCGGAGAGGATATCGCCGAAGAGATTGCCCGTGAGGATGACGTCGAACTGCTTGGGCCAGCGCACCAACTGCATGGCGGCATTGTCGATGTACAGGTGGGAAAGTTCCACCTCCGGGTACTCAGCCGCAATGACATTGACCCGCTCCCGCCACAGTTGCGACACCTCGAGAACGTTGGCTTTGTCCACCGAGCAGAGCTTGCGCCGGCGTTTGCGGGCCAGCTCAAAGGCAACTCGGGCAATCCGATCCACCTCAGCTTCGCTGTAGACCATGGTGTTCACGCCACGCCGGGATCCCTGGGCATCCGTGAAGATTCCCTTGGGCTGGCCGAAGTAGATGCCCCCCGTCAGCTCTCGCACCACCACCAGGTCGATCCCCGAGATCACCTCTGGCTTCAGGGAGGAAGCCCCCACCAGTTGAGGGAAGACTTTTACCGGGCGCAAGTTGGCAAACAGCCCCAGCCCCGCCCTCAAGCCCAACAAGGCCCGCTCCGGGCGTTTCTCAGGAGGCAGAGCGTCATACTTGAAGTCGCCGACAGCAGCCAGATAAACGGCATCGCTCTCTTGAGCCATTTTCAGGGTTTCTGCCGGCAAGGGATCCCCGGTCTGTTCGTAGGCGGCCCCGCCGATCAGGCCCTCTTGCCACTGAAGAGCAAATCCCATCTGCCGAGCAACTGCATCCAAAACGGCCCGTCCCACCCGCATGATTTCGGGGCCGATGCCATCTCCGGCAAGGGCTGTGATCCGATAGGTTCGAGCAGTGGGAGAAGGAGCGCTCATGGGCAGTCAAGCTGAAAACGAGGGCGTAGAGATACTACCACTTCGGCGGGCTGGCCCATCCCTTGGCACACAGGTTTGCAGACAACTTCTCCAAAAAGCTCTCCAAAAGAGAAAGTGCAGCCCGGCCACCGACCTGCTGCACTCTCGAGCGAGCAACCCACCAAGCTGCAGTCCCAGATGTTCCTCTAGAACAAGCCCAAGGTGACCCACTTATCCAAGGGCAAGGTGGCACCAATGCCCAGGTAGAGGGTGACCAAGGTGCCGATCAGGAACACCGTTGTCGCCACTGGGCGGCGCAAGGGGTTTTGGAACTTGTTGACGTTTTCGATGAAGGGCACAAACAAGAGACCCACAGGAATGGCAGACATCAGAGCAATTCCCAACAGCTTGTTGGGAGCAATCCGCAGGATGTGGAAGGCGGGGTAGAGATACCATTCCGGCAGAATTTCCAGAGGCGTAGCAAAGGGATCCGCCGGCTCCCCTACACCTGCCGGATCCATGACTGACAGGCCAACGATCACTCCAATAGTGCCCAGGATCACCACCGGAAACATAAAGAGCAAATCGTTGGGCCAAGCGGGCTCACCATAGGTCATGTGGCCCATGTTTTTCTTCAGCTTGGCTACAACTTTGGGGTTGTCTAGATCAACCTTGCGGGTAATGGCCTCGGTCGCTATCACCTGTTTTGAGACGGCCATGGGAGTTCTCCTTATCTAGGGACAAAAGTTCTGAAAAAGTGGCAGGTAAAGATCCCAGTTACCAGGAAAGTCAAAGGCGTCTGGGAGCCAAACCTTGCTCACAAAGGCCCAGAAATGCCTTGGCGGCGGATCATCAAAAAGTGCATGGTCATAAAGACTGCGGTCAGCCAGGGTAGCACGAAAGTGTGCAAGCTGTAGAAGCGAGTCAGGGTAGCTTGACCCACTGCTTCGCCACCCCGGATCAGTTGCACCAACAAGTCGCCCACCACCGGAATGGCACTGGGCACACCTGAGACGATCTTGACTGCCCAGTAGCCCACCTGATCCCAGGGCAGGGAGTAGCCGGTAACGCCAAAGGAGACGGTCAGCACCGCCAAGATCACGCCGGTTACCCAGGTCAGCTCACGGGGCTTTTTGAATCCCCCTGTCAGATAGACCCGGAAGGTGTGTAGGATCATCATCAGCACCATCATGGAGGCGCTCCAACGGTGGATGGAGCGCAACAGCCAGCCGAAGTTCACCTGGGTCATGATGTAGTTCACCGATTCAAAGGCCTCAGCCACCGTCGGACGATAGTAAAACGTCATGGCGAAGCCGGTGGCAAACTGAATTAAGAAGCACACCAGCGTCACCCCGCCGAGGCAGTAGAAGATGTTAACGTGAGGCGGAATGAATTTCCCTGTTGCGTCGTCGACGAAAGGCGTAATCTCCAGCCGCTCGTCCAACCAGTCGTAAACTTTGCTCATAATGCCTGCATTTTTTGAAGTTGGCTCTCGAGGGCGGGGCAAGCCCACTCTCCTCAGCAATGTAACACAATCTTTTAACACCATCCTGGCGTCGGGCTCAGCTTGGGGACGAAGATCTCGATCCCAGGAGGCCAAGCAAGTTTTCGATATTGCGTTTTGTTCATGTTTCTTAATGTTTTTTGGGATCGATGGTTGTGCAGAAGCCGAGATACACAGGGATCCGCTGGAGAGGGTGGGGGATCCGCATTGTCTTGCTTGGGTGTTTGCTCTGGGCGAGTTTGGCCATAGGCCCCTGTCCGGTGCAGGCCAGCCGTTGGGGAGAAGAGCAGCAACTGCTGGCGCAGGCTTGGGCCTATGTGGATCGGGCCTATGTGGATCCGGGGTTTAACGGGCAAAACTGGTGGCAGGTGCGGCAACGGTTTCTCTCCCGGCCCTTAAAGGAGCGCAAGCAGACCTATCAGGCCATTGAGGAGATGTTGGCCACTCTGGGGGATCCCTTTACCCGCTTTCTGGACAGAGAGCACTACCTCAGCCTGCAGACCTCTACAGCCGGCGAGCTGAGTGGTGTCGGCTTGCAGATTGCTATCGACGAGCAAGGCGCTGTGCGGGTGATTGCCCCCATGGAGGGCACTCCTGCCGAGCAGGCCGGGATCCAACCCCAGGATGAGATTTTGGCGGTGGATCGGGTGCCGGTGGCGGGGCTGAGCCTGGACGAAGTGGCCGAGCGGATGCGGGGGCGCAGCGGCACGCCGGTTACTTTGAAGCTGAGGCGGCAGGATCGCATTTGGGAGGTGGAGCTGGTACGCCAATCGATCACCATCAACCCCGTGCGCACCCGTTTTTTTGAGCTGCCTCAGGGATCGGTGGCCTACATTCGCCTCAGCCAGTTCAACGGCAATGCTGCCGCTCAAGTCCGCCAAGCCATTCGAACCGCAGAAGCTCAAGGGGTGCGGGGCTACATTCTCGATTTGCGCAACAATCCGGGGGGACTCTTGCAGGCGGCTATCGAGATCGCTCGCTTCTGGATCCCCAAGGGCGACATTGTGCTGGTGACGGATCGCCACGGCATTCAAGACAGCATTCCCGCCACCGGCGAGGTGCTCACAGAGGCACCGCTGGTGGTCTTGGTGAACCAGGGCAGCGCCAGTGCCAGTGAAGTGTTGGCCGGGGCACTTCAGGACAGTGGGCGAGCTCAACTGGTGGGAACGCGCACCTTTGGCAAGGGTCTGATTCAATCCCTGCTGGAGCTGGCGGATGGCTCGGGGCTGGCGGTGACCACGGCCAAGTACCTTACCCCCAGCGGCCACGACATCCATCGCCAGGGGATCCAGCCCGATGTGGTGGTGGCGGAGGGATCCATTCCCCTGACGGCAGAAACCTTGGCCGGGCCGGAGGACATCCAGCTGCAGCGAGCCTTGGAGTTGTTGGGGCAGACCCAAGGGATCCGGGTGGCCAAAAGCCCGTGAGGAAGGGGATCCCACGGTAGAACTCAATCGTTGGCATTCAGGATTTGGATTCCTGGTTGTTTTCGATTCGTTTTAGGATCGAAAGCAGGGTTTCCCGTCCAGCGCTGATCTCTGACTCTGTCCGCTCCCGCCCGCATGAACGCTATCCAGCAATTTCACCACTTTTTCAACTGCTGCATTGGAGCTTGGCGCACAGAGCGCACCTACCATTACCTAGACCGTGGCGAGGTGGAGCGCTCCCGCACCGAGTTCACCATTCGCACCCTCACCCCTGAGCTCAAGCACAAGGTGCTCACCGACAACAACTACCCCAACCACAACGTGGATGGTTTTCTGGGCTTTCACTTGGCTTTTGAGACGGTTTCCGAAAAGGGTGAGGAGGCCGGGCAAGAGCTGAACATGCTGTTCGTCCCTCGGCAGGAAACCCCCCTGGGGCTGCAGGGAGACTACCTGCGGGATCGGGCCTACGAGGAAGATCGCCCGATGGTGGCGGCTTTCCGGTTTGATCCCGGATCCCTGCGACTGGTGATGACCACCACCTACACTCGTGTGGTTGCTGTAGATACCATCACTCTACTGAATCCGCGCCTGCGCCTGCGGCAGATCCTTACCTACCAACGTCCCCCTCAGGGTCAGCCTTTGCAGGAGCTGTTGCTGGTGGGGTTTGGGGTAGAACAGAAGCTGACGTGACCTACTCCCGCACTCATGCTGATGCATAGAGGACGGGGCTTCCCGGCGGTCTAGCTAACCTGCGGATCCTGAGCATGACGCTTCCCAAAGACCTGAGATTGTCTCAGCACTTGGCTCTGATCCAGTTGAGGTTCGAGCGAGGACAATACCGGCAGGCGCTAGAGGAGGTTAAGCAGGCCCAAAGCCGCTATCCGCAGTCGGGTAAGCTACGGCTCTGGCAGGCCCTGGCCCAAGAAGCCCTTGGCGAAACGCAGGAGGCCATCCTGTTGGCCCAAACCTTGCTGCGCAACCCAGATCCAGAAGTTGCCCAGCAGGCTCGCTATGTCTTGGGCATCTGGCAAGCCCCTCGTCTGCGGCGTCCAGCGGAGTGGTTGAGCGAAATTCCCGATCTCAGCCGGCTGGAGGAAGCTGATCCCCCAGAGTACCGCTTGGCCTATGGGCGCTCCCAACGCAAAGGCCCTTCCCCAAGATCTGGCGCTCCTTCTGGGGATCCCCTCAGCCGCCGGGCAGCGGATCCCCCGCTGGACACTAAGCCCCTCATCTGGGTGTTGATCGGGATCCTCTCGACCCTGCTGGCCGTGATGGCTTGGCTGCCCTAGAGGGGGGTATAACCCTCGCCGCTGCTGGGTTAGTGGGGAGATACTGGGAGTAGAGGAAACGATAGGTCTAGCTCAGGGGAGCGGATCTGCGTCCAGGGATCCCAAAGGCTCCTCGACAATGGGGGCGGAAAGCGGAGGTTTAAAGTGGCTACACAAACATTGGTGATGGATGCAGTGGAGCAGTTGGGCCTGCGGGTCACGCTGGGAGATATTGCATCCAGCACGGGCTTAGCTTTACACGAGGCCAAACAAGAGCTACTGAATTTGGCCCAAAAGGCGGAGGGGCATCTCCAGGTTTCCCGGCAGGGGGAGATTACCTACGTTTTTCCACCGGATTTTCGCAGCATTCTCAAGCGCAAGGAGCAGCAGGATCAGCTGGCGGCCCTGCGTCGCCGGTTGTGGGGGGGCTTCCTCTATGGGCTGCGCATCTCCTTCGGCATCCTGCTGGTGGTGTCAATTGTCTTGATTGTCCTAGCGTTGATTGCCTTGCAAATGGCCAGCAGCCGCGAGCAGGACAATCGCAGCCGGTCGCGGGGGATAGGGTTTTATTACTTCCCCAACCTTTGGATCGGCAACCCCTTCTGGGATCCCTATCCCTACTATGGCAGCTACTCCGGTCGGACGCGCCCCCGCCAGCCGCAAAAATCCGAGCTGAACTTCCTGGAAGCGGTGTACAGCTTCCTCTTTGGGGACGGGGATCCCAATGCCAACCTGGAGGAGGAGCGCTATGCCCTCATTGGCCAACTGATTCGTGCCAATGGGGGGGTGATCGCAGCGGAACAGGTGTTGCCCTATCTGGATGTGGAGCCGGGATCCCCGGCCTTGGAATACGAAGATTACATGCTGCCCATTTTGCTCAAGTTCGACGGTCAGCCGGAGGTCAGCGAGGACGGGGACATTGTCTACCGCTTTCCGGAACTGCAGGTGGCCGCCTCAGAGCGTGAGCCCAAGAGGATCCCTGAGGTGTTGCAGGAGAAACCTTGGGTGTTCAGCCGGGCCACTCCTGGTCAACTGACCCTGGCAGGAGGCTTGGGAGTTCTCAATTTCTTTCTGGCCGCCATTCTCTATGGGGCACGGGAGGAGGTGGCAGCGGCAGCCGGCAGCAATGCTTTTTTGGCCTTCATCTACCCGTTGATCGGCTTCCTCTTCCTCTACGGCACGCTGTTTTTGGCGGTGCCCGCCGTTCGCTGGCTAGCCTTGCAAATCCGTAACCAGGGAGTGGAGCGTCGCAATCGTGTCCGGCAGCTTTGGCGAGAGCATCTGCAGCATCCCACAGAGGCGCTGCTGCGCAAACTCAACTTTGCCCGCCGCTTCCGCCGTCAAGAAGTTGTGCAAGAGTCGGACACCATTTACTCAACCGACCGGGATTTGATCGAGCAGCGGGACTACCGTCTGGACGAGCCGGCATTCCGCCAGCTTTTGGAATCCAAAGCTCAGCAGGATCGCCCCGAAACCGAACAAGTGCGCAAGCCGCGTCCCCTCTAGAGAGGTCATGGCCGTTGGGCAAACTCCCGGTCTGCCGTTTGAGCTGAGACCCATTCGAGTTTCTTGCCCAGCCGGAGAATCCGGCGCTTGGGTTTGCTTGGACTTTTTTCTCCCCCGGAGAACTCACAGCAACCACTCCGAGACCCGCTCCCCCACCTTCTGCAAATCCAGAGGAATGGCCACCGCCTTGCCCATACGAGGTCTCTGACGGGTGGACTCGATCTCCCGGCGCACCGATTCCCACACCCCCCAAGCCTGCAAATGGGCCAGCACGTTCTCCAAGTGGGCCAGATACTCCGCCTCGCTCAAGGGGAAGGAGGGCTGCTCCAGGTAGCGCCACATCACCAGCAGCACCACCTTCTGCTGGATACGGCGCAACTGTACGTCGTAGGAACAGCCCCACTTCTCGCGCAACAAAGCTTGAAAGTCGGATCCCTTCATCAGACTTGTCTGAGGCTGGCTTGGATCTGGCTCCAATCGCGCTGGGTGGGCCGCTCACCTTGGGAAGGAAGGCCACGGCCTCTTACAGCGTTACATTTCTTAACGATATTGGCCAGAGGGGTCGGTTAGGATGATGTCGCTTGTCAACGAACGTTAAAACTTCTCAGGTCTGCATTTGCCATTATGACGGAAGCGGTTAGCAACTTTGAAGCGCCCCCCATGAGCCGGCGGGTTCTTCTCAATGCCCTGCTCAGCGGCTCTGTGGGAGTCGTAGTGG
>NZ_JANSHS010000457.1:0-3052 GCF_047461695.1 Synechococcus sp. R6-7 | reverse complement strand
CGCCTGTGGAGACTCCTCTGGCGGGGTGGTGGGGGTGAACTCTGCCGCTAGTCATGGGTCGCTGAAGCAGGAAGAAAGCAGCGATGCTGGGCAAAGTTCTGTTTTGTTCAGCGTTGCATAAGTCTTTCGGAGCGGACTTCTTCGGGTCAGGCAGAGGTAGCCGAGGCAACCGGTTGAGTGGATCCTGGATTTCCGGTCGCGCTGGCGTAACCTGGCGCAACATAGCCTCCCACCCCACTTCTCTCCCCCATCGCCGATGGGCTATTCCATCAACAGGCCCAAGTCCAGGTGAGGCTGCCACAGATCGGCCAGGCGCTCCAGCAATTGCTCCCGCTGCTGAGCATAGTGGCCCTCCAGATCCGGCAAGGGATCCCAGCCTTTTTGTCGGCGCAGCCAGTTCAGCCATTGTCGCCGCCACAGGTGGTTGTCAAACAGGCCATGCAGATAGCTGCCCCAAATCCGACCCGTGGGATCCCGCCAGCCCAGGTTCTCTTGCTCGAACAGCGGCAGGCAACCAGAGGGATCCGCCTGGGTGGATCCCTGATGAATTTCGTACCCCTGAATGGGGGCCAGGGCAGGCCATCGGCTTTGGGTCTGCACCTGCTGGGTGACCTTGGTGGGTTGTAAAACGGTGGTCAAAGGGAGAAAGCCCAGCCCTGGGTAGGTGCCGGCGATCCCCTCCCAGCCTTCGGGATCGGCGATGGTCTCTCCCAACATTTGCAGTCCGCCGCAAATGCCGACGATATGGCCGGAGTATTGGCGCAGTTGATCGGCCAAGCCGGTCTTTTGCAACGCGAACAGATCGTTGAGGGTGGTTTTGCTGCCGGGCAGGATGACCACATCCGGGGATCCCAAACTTTGGCCGGGGTGAACCCAGCGCAGATGGACGGTGGGCTCCGCCAACAAGGGTTCAAAATCCGAGAAATTGGCCACCTGGGGCAAACGCACCACAGCAATCTCCAGGCGCCCTTCCCTCAGGGCTTGGCCACCGGCCCGGTCGCGGCGATCTTCCCAAAGCAGGGGGTTGGCTGCAATTCCCATCGAATCCTCTTGGGGCAGAACCCAGTCCACCCAAGGCAAGACCCCGACAACTGGGATCCCGGTGTAGTTTTCCAGCCAATCCAGGCCGGGCTGCAACAGTTCCCGCGAGCCCCGAAACTTGTTGATGACAATGCCCCGGATCAAGGCCCGCTCTTCGGGTTCCAGCAGTTGGAGTGTGCCCACCACATGGGCCAGCGCCCCACCTCGGTCGATGTCCGCCACCAGCCAAGTGGGGGATCCCAAATGCAAGGCAACCCGCATGTTCGCCAAGTCCCGATGTTTGAGGTTCACCTCTGCCGGACTGCCTGCCCCCTCGCAAAGGATCCAGTCGTACTGCTGTTGTAGGCGAGCAAGGGCTTCTTTGACCGCTTGCCAGGCCGGCGCAAACCAGCGCTCGTAATACTCTCCGGCGCGGTAGGTGCCCACCGCCACTCCGTTCAAGACGATCTGGGAAGTCAGGTTGCCCTGGGGCTTCAGAAGAATCGGGTTCATTTCCACCGCAGGGGGGATCCCGGCAGCCCAAGCTTGCAGAGCCTGCGCGTAGGCAATCTCCTTGCCGTCTGGGGTGACATAGGCGTTGAGGGACATATTCTGAGCTTTGAAGGGGGCGACCCTTTTTCCCGCTTTCTTGAGAATGCGACAGAGGGCTGTTACCAGCAGGGTTTTGCCCACATGGGAAGAAGTTCCCACCACCATCAAGGATCGACCTGAACAGATCACCCCGGATCCCTCACCCTTGGTTTCTGGTTGTTGCCATTCTCCGGTTGTTGCCATTCTCCCCGCGGCCAGTCCTGCCAAGCCAGGGCCTCCGTTGGCAAAGGCGACTCTGCAATCCCCTAGTTAACCGCCCTGCTGATGCCCAGAGCCGCACCCTCCGGTCTGCACGGGATCCCAGGGGCTTGCGCTTTGTGCTTTCGACAGGATTTTGAGCTGGGGCAGATGGATTCGAACCACCGAATGGCGGGACCAAAACCCGCTGCCTTACCGCTTGGCGATGCCCCAATTCACATTGCTTAACCAGCTTAATTAATCTAGCGATGCAGCTTCGGGTCTGTCAACAGTTGCAGTGAGCTCCTATGCGTGGGGAAGCTGAAGCTCTTCGCCAAGGCCAGGGCCGATGTCAAAGGGGTTCACAGGGAGAATGCGGGCCACCTCGAAGAAATAGGCGCGGATCTCTGGCCCGAAATAGATGACATCTCCACTCCTCAGGTAGTGAGTAGCCACCCGCGTGCCGTTGACAAACACCCCATTGGTACTGGACTGGCCCTTGCGGTTGCCGTCGATCAGGCAATAGGTAAACCCTGTCCGGTTGGACTTGGTGGGCACCCGCACCAGGTAAGCGTGGTGACGTGAGACAAACCGATTGACGATCTGGATGGCGTTGGAGGGATCCCGTCCAACCGTGTAGATACTCTCCCGCAGGATGTAGCTGCAGGGCCGGACAGGATGGCAGATGGACAGGGTGAACTCCGGATGGGATACCGGCTGCTCAGGGACTCGATCGAACAGATCTGCTGGCAGATCAAAGCTGTAGCTAGAAGCAAGAGGATCCCCCCCACCAACCGCCGTGGTGGAGGTAAAGAAATCGTCGTAGCTATGTGGCAAAGGTCTTCCCCCCTCAACGCTCAACGCCATTTACAGCAGCTTGGCTTTCCAAATTCAAAGTCTTATCTATAGTTCCCCAAAACCCTACTGCTTTCAAAGGAACTCTGGTCTTGGCGGGCTGCCGGAAAACCCACAAGCCCCAGTGTACTGTACTATACACTATAGGCAGTCTTGGAGATACCCCCTTTCCCAAAAAATTGGGTTTGGGTCGGGCCTATTTTGGCTTTCAGGGATCCCTTGGGAGCCACAGCCTCAGGCGGGCTATTCTGAGTAGCAGGTTTTTAACCTTGAGGTGAGGGTGTGACGGAGGCCCTGCTGCGTCGGTTGGATGTGGCCACAGAAGCTGCCCTGGAGGCAGGAGCTTTGCTGCGCAGTTATGTGGGAGGCACCCTCGCCATCGAGGAGA
>NZ_JANSHS010000456.1:0-8812 GCF_047461695.1 Synechococcus sp. R6-7 | reverse complement strand
CGCTTTGATGACAACCCGCAACGCCGAAGTGCCGGCCAAAAGGTAGTCCGCCTCTTGGTCAGAGCTGACAAGCTGGCATAGACGACTGTTGGCCTGGACTAGGTCGCTGGCATAGGTGCCCAAAAGTTCTAGGGCCTGCTCCTCTTGGGAATCGCTGACGTAGGTTACTTTGGCTACTGTGGTACCATCAGTGGCCCGCCCTATCAAAACAGCAACCACGCCCGGAAGGCCGGCGATGTGCTGTTCAATCACGCTGCTGAGGGTTCGGATAGCCATGATCTGACTCCTTCCTGCGGCTACATGGGATAGCTTAAATGCACGTACATGCACGTACTATCCCATGTACTTATTCTACCAAAATGGATCAGATGCTTCCAGACAAATCTCCCGGCCGGCTTAGCTCCAGGGATCCCAGTTCTCGTGAAACTTGCCTTCCAAGATGGCCTGGCGCATTTTCTGCATGTAGCGCACTAGCTCAGTGATGTTGTGGATAGAAAGCAGAGTGTAGCCCAGGATCTCTTGCGCGCGGATGAGGTGGCACAAGTAGGCTCGGCTGAAGTGGCGGCAGGTGTAGCAGGGACAGTCGGGATCGATGGGATCCAGGCTGCGGCGGTGCTCGGCATTTTTGATGTTCCAGCGTTTGCCCCGGCTGATCACCGTGCCATGGCGGGCATAGCGGGTGGGGATCACGCAGTCAAACAAATCCACTCCGGCGGCCACGGCGGCCCGCATCTCTGCATAGGTGCCCACCCCCATGAGATAACGGGGGCGATCTGCGGGCAAAAGGGGAGCGGTCTGGCGCACCACCGCGTGCATGAGCTGCACCGGCTCTCCCACACTTACCCCGCCGATGGCATAGCCCGGCAGATCCAGCCGACAGACTGCCTCCGCTGCTTGTCGGCGCAGCTCAGGGTAAACTCCCCCCTGCACAATGCCAAACAAAGCCTGATCTGAGCGACGATGGGCTTTCACGCACCGTTTCAGCCACTGGGTGGTTCGCCGCACCGCTGCTTCCACTTCCTCAGGGCTGGCAGGGTAGGGCGGGCACTCGTCGAAGGCCATGATCACATCGGCACCCAAGGCATTTTGAATCTGGATGGATAGCTCTGGGGTGAAGTGAATGATGCGGCCATCGAGAGGAGAGCGGAACGTCACTCCCTCCTCGTTGATTTGGCGAACGGCGCTGAGGCTGAAGACCTGGAAGCCCCCTGAGTCGGTAAGGATGGGGCCCGACCAGCCCATAAAGCGGTGCAGCCCCCCTGCTGCTTGAATGATGTCCTCGCCGGGCTGTAGGTGCAGGTGATAGGTGTTGCTGAGAATAATATGGGCGCCCGTTTCCTTGAGCTGGGCCGGGGTGAGGGTTTTCACGTTGGCCAAAGTTCCCACCGGCATAAAACAAGGAGTAGGGATCCCACCGTGGGGGGTGACGAAGTATCCCGCCCGCGCTTGGGTATGGGGGCAGGTGCCCTCGCAGGTGAAGGTAAAGTCGGCCAAGGTCAGCGTTATCGGCTTTAATCTTGTGCGCAGCAGAGCTTAGCACAGATAGAGCCGCCGGCAAGGGATCCCTTTTGCCAGCCTTGACAGGGATCCCCTGCTTTGGGCACACTTGTAGATCGCCGCGGAACTGGCGGAATGGTAGACGCGCTAGATTCAGGTTCTAGTGGCAGCAATGCCATCGGGGTTCAAGTCCCCGGTTCCGCATCTAAGTACAGCTAAGATCTCTGGCTTCACCTCTACTTCCTCTTACAGAGTCAGCTCCTTTTCAATTTGAGCCAGCTTAATACGGGCAAGGGCCAGGTTTCCTTTCTCTCGATCCAGGGCCAGATAGAAAAACAAGCCAGGTATATTCCTGAGTAGATACATCAGGTGGTACTGAGTCTCCAGAATGATAAGTATCTCTTCAATTCTGTCAGTGAATCCAAGGGACTCCGCAACTCGCATCTTAGCGCGGATCACCTCTGTGTTTCCGGCAACAGCCAGCTCTAGATTAGCTTCGGGAAAGGCAGGGCTGTTGGTACCCTTGTATCCCAGGCACATCCCGGTTTTCCAATCCCCCAGTGCTACCCCCAAGGCACCATCAATGCTCAAGGCCTTTACCAGGCTATCTTGGAGCTTTTGCATAGCTAAAGCTATTCTCCTTTTGCCGAGCTTGTGGTATCATGCTAGGCCCTTTGTTAAAAAGTTTCAACCTGAAGTTCCCATACGAACGATAGGAAATAGCCTGGTCATCTTAACTAACACCATAGATTGGAGTTTATTGTATCAATCTTCCCTGGCTTTGACACCAGTACGAATGTCGAGACTGAGATCCGACCAGCTTTTTTCTCTTCTGCCTACAGCGGATCTGGATAGGTCAGGTCTGGGCCTGTAATTTTGCCTCGTCTGACGGAGCTGCTGAGCAGGGCGAGAATGCAGACAGCTCATCCAGCAGGAAGCGGGCTTGGGGATCGGATCCCTGTAGCTTCCGGTGGAGAGGCTTGGAAGTTATGCTGGGGTTACCTCTTTTACCTTGAGACTATCGACCTCCGAGATCGGTGGATCGGGATCCCTTTCTCTCCGCTTAGTTTGACCTATGCCTAAGGCCCCCCTCCCTCCCAACGAAGAGCAGCGGCTGGCTGCCCTGCGGCAGTATCAGATTCTCGATACGGCACCTGAAACTGCCTTTGACGAGATCGTCCGCCTTGCCGCCTACATCTGCGGCACGCCCATTGCTCTGGTCAGCCTTGTCGACGAACACCGCCAGTGGTTTAAAGCCAAATTCGGCGTCGATGTGCAGGAGACTCCCCGGGATGTGGCCTTCTGCGCCCACGCCATCTTGTCGCCTAAAGAGCCGCTGGTGGTGCCCGATGCCACTCAGGATCCCCGCTTTGCCGATAACCCGTTTGTCGCTCAAGAGCCCCACATTCGCTTTTACGCTGGCATTCCCTTGGTAACTCCAGAAGGGCAGGCCCTGGGCACGCTTTGCGTTGTCGATTATCAGCCTCGGCAGCTTAGCCCGGAGCAATTGGAGCAGCTCAAGGCCCTGGCCCATCAGGTGGTGGCCCAACTGGAGCTGCGCCGTACCTTGAGGGAGCTGGCCAAGACCCCCCTGCTGCCGGCCCAAAGGTCAAAGGAGGACAAGTCTGCCCGTAAGAGCGGATTTCTTTTCAAGGTTGGCGCTGGTTTTGGCCTGGCTGCCCTGATCTTGGCAGGGATCGCCTACTCCGCCCACCGCGCTGCTTCCCGTCTGCCCCAGATCAACAGGGAGGTAACCCAGCTTCTAGAAGAGCACGAGGTTCTAGAGAAGCTGCTAAGAGAAGTGCAGGCCGCAGAAGTCCACAAGCGCAGCTATCTCCTTACAGGCAATGCGAGCTTCTTACGGAGCTATCAGACAAGCACCGATTCGCTGTTTGCTCTTCTGGATCGGCTACAGGAATTTGCGGCCTTGGATCCCGTGCAGCAAGAGCACCTGAGCCGGCTAGAGCTGCTGCTGGCGCCGTGGCTGAAACTCAACCATGATTTGATTGAGCTGAGGAAGCAAGGGGAGCTATCTGCGGTTCAAGAAGCGCTGCAAAGTCAGGAAGAGGAAAAATTGAGGCAGCGGATTGTCGACGTGGTAGCGTCGCTAGAAGAGGAAGATCACCGCCGGCTGCAGCAAAGTAGCGATCAGTTTCAGCTAGCCTGGAGCCGCACCAATGTCATCCTGCTAGCGGGTCTAACGTTTACCTACTGCATCTTGGCTGCTGTTTACTCCCTCATTCGCCGGGAGACTGCCGAGCGGGAAGAGGCAGAGCGAGCCCTTAGGCAAGAGCGGGACTTTACCAACGCAGTTATCGATACAGCAGGGGCGCTGGTGGTGGTTCTGGATCCTGAGGGACACATTTTGCGCTTCAACCGCGCTGCCGAGCAGCTTTCTGGCTACTCGCTGGCAGAGGTCAAGGGCCGGCTGCTATGGGACTTAGGTTTGATCCCACCGGAGGACGTGCCCAGTGTAAAGCAAGCTTTTGAACAGCTCAAGGGCAACTATTCCCTCTTTTTGAATCGCCATGAGAACTTTTGGCACACCAAGCAAGGGGCACTGCGGCTTATTTCTTGGTCTAACACCGCCCTAATCAACGCTGCCGGCGAGGTGGAGTTTGTCATGGGCACCGGCATCGACATCACCGACCGTAGGCTGGCGGAGCTAGCCCTAAAAGAAAGTGAAGAGCGCTACCGGGATCTCTTTGAAAATGCCACTGACCTCATCCAAAGCGTGGATGCCGAAGGGCACTTTTTGTATGTCAACCGCGCTTGGAAGGAGACCTTGGGCTACGACGAAGCTCAGGTCTATCAGATGACCCTCTTCGACATTCTCCATCCCGACTGCCGGGAGCACTGCCAGGCTCTTTTCCAGAAGCTTCTAGCAGGGGAGAAACTGGAGAGGGTAGAGACAGCTTTCCTCACGGCCAGCGGTGAAACCGTTTGGGTGGAGGGCAATGTCAACTGCCGCTTTGAAGATGGAGTGATGGTGGCTACGCGGGGCATCTTCCGCAACATTACCGAGCAGAAGAAAGCGGCAGAAGAATTGGAGCGGCAAAACCGCCGGGCTCAGTTGCTAGCCAATCTCAGCTTGAAGATCCGCGAATCTTTGGATATCGCCGAGATCCTAGAGACGGCGGTAACAGAAATCCAAGCCCTGCTCAAAGCCGACCGAGTCTTGGTCTACCGCTTCCAGCCGGATGGTTCTGGGATCATCTCCAACGAGAAAACTCAGCCGGGGATCCCCTCCTTGCTGGGAGAGGTGATCGAGGATCCCTGTTTTCAGGAAAAGTACGCCCAGCTCTACAGCCAGGGCCGCGTTCGCGTTGTTAGCGATGTGGAAAGTGAAGGACTGGAGCCTTGTTACCTAGAGCTGCTGCAAAAAATGCAGGTCAGGGCCAACTTGGTGGTGCCGCTGTTTTTGGAGCAGCAGTTGTGGGGGTTGTTGCTGGCCCACCAGTGCTCTGGCCCGCGTCAGTGGCAGCCGTTTGAGATGGAGCTGCTGTCGCAGTTGGCCAACCAAATTGGCATTGCCCTCACCCAGGCAGCCCTTTTGGAACGGGAGAGAAAGCGCAGCCTGGAGCTGGAGCAGGCCCGCAAAGCAGCAGAGCAGGCTGCCCAGGCCAAGAGCAGCTTCTTAGCCACCATGAGCCACGAGATCCGCACCCCCATGAACGCGGTGTTGGGGATGACGGGCCTGCTGCTGGAGACCCCCCTCAATGCAGAACAGCGGGACTTTGTAGAGACCATCCGCGTCAGCGGCGATGCCCTGCTCACCCTCATCAACGACATCCTGGACTTCTCCAAATTGGAGGCCGGGGAAATGGAGCTGGAGATCCTGGATTTCGATCTCCGCTCGTGTCTGGAAGAGGTGGCGGATCTGTTTGCCCCCACTGCCCACGCCAAGGGATTGGAGCTGGCGGTGCTCATGCCACCGGAAGTGCCGCGCTACCTGCGGGGAGATGCCTCGCGACTACGGCAAATCCTCAACAATTTGGTAAGCAACGCCATTAAGTTCACCCACCGAGGAGAGGTGGTGATCCAAGCAGAGGTGCTGCAAGAAACCGCTACCCATGCCCACCTCAAGCTCTCGGTGAGAGATACCGGAATCGGGATCCCGGCGGCGGCGCAGAGCAAGCTGTTTCAACCGTTTAGCCAGGTGGATGCCTCTACTACCCGCAAATACGGAGGTACGGGACTGGGCTTGGCCATCTGCAAACAACTGACAGAACTGATGGAGGGAACCATCTCGCTGCAAAGCCAGGAGGGACAGGGCAGCACCTTCAGCGTCGAGCTGACTCTGGAGCGGCAGCCCTACGTCCAGCAGCTTTCCCAGCCTTCTGCTCGTGTCCCGGTGGATTTGCAGGGCAAGCGGCTGTTGGTGGTGGACGACAATGCCACCAATCGCAAGATCCTGCGCTGCCAGGCCACGGCTTGGGGAATGGTGGTGGAAGAGGCCGAAAATGCCTATCAGGCTATGGACAAACTGCGCCAAGCCGTTCGCGAGGGCAGACACTTCCCCCTGGTCGTTTTGGATATGCAAATGCCGGAGGTGGATGGGGAAACCTTGGGCCGCTGGATCAAGGCAGATCCGCAACTGGCCGAGACGCAACTGGTGATGATGACCTCCCTGGGACTGGGGGAGCACTCCCGCCGCGCTGCCGAAATCGGCTTTGCCGCCTACTTGGTTAAGCCGGTAAAACAAAGCCGTCTGCAGGAAGCGCTGGTCATGGCCCTGGGGAAATCTTCTGGCCTCTCCACCTCTCTTTTGGGCATTGGCCCCCCTCTCTCTCAGACGACGCCTATGGCCGACCGACCCCAGCAGTCCCTGCGCATTTTGCTGGCAGAGGATAACCCCGTCAACCAAAAGGTGGCTTTGCGCCAGCTCGAGAGTTTGGGCTACAAGGCCGATGTGGTGGCCAATGGTCAGGAGGTGTTGGATCTCCTGCAGAAGGTCAGCTACGACCTCATTCTTATGGATTGTCAGATGCCGGTGATGGATGGCTACGAGGCCACCCGCCGCCTACGCCAACAGGAACGGAGATCCGGCCACCGCACAGTGGTGATTGCCATCACGGCCAACGCCATGCAGGAGGATCGGGAGCGCTGCTTGCAGGCAGGTATGGACGACTATCTCAGCAAGCCGGTGCTGAAGGAAGATTTGGAAAGGGTGCTCAACCACTGGAGCCAGGTGATTGCCCAGTCTGCAGCAGGATCCTCCAATGGATCCGCTTCTGAAGCAGCTTCTCCAAGCTCCCCCGGTAGGGACAGGGATCCCTCTTCTCCCACCTTGCCCTATCCCATCGACTCTGCCTATCTGGATCAGGTTTCCGGCGGGGATCGCGGGTTTCAGCGGGAGCTGCTGCAGGTGTTCATCCAAGATTGTGAAGACCAGCTGCCGCAATTACGCCAAGCTATTGCCGGTTGCAATGCAGAAGGAATGCGGCGGATCGCCCATCGCCTCAAAGGAGCCAGCTCCAACGTGGGAGCTAATGCTTTTTGCCAAGTGGTCCGCGAGCTGGAGCACTTGGGGGTAGCGCTGGCCCAGCAGGGATCCCAAGGTGATCATGAATGGGCACGGGCTCTGCAGGCCCCAGAAGACCTAGAACGCATCTTGGCTGATATCCGCCAGTACTTGCGAGATCTGGAAGGATAGATTCCAAAGGCTCGGCGCCGCTTCCGCGGCCACCCCCTCTCCCGGGGAGTTAGGAAGCAATGCAGCAGAAATTTTCATGCCTGTTGCATTCGGAAGCGATGCAAAAGCCTGGCCGCAGCCAGGCCTGTAAAGATCTACAGCAAAGATCTACAGCAGTGTCTTGGGTCTACTGGGATTACATCAGACCAATTTGAGAGAGGATCCCTTGGCCGGTCAGCAACTCGGTCGCAACGCCAATCACAAAGCCCAGCATTGCCAAACGGCCATTCCACTTTTCGGCGAAGGTAGTGAAGCCGAACTTAGCTTCTTGGTTCTCCATGGTTTTAGCTCCATCAACGGGTGACATCTTTAATGTGGCTCAGATATTAAAAAGTGTCAAGTTTTATGTCGAGAGCTAACAAGGGATCCCTAGCTGCTTTTCACGGTTGTCCAGAGGGCGTCGATGAGGCGCAGCTCTTCCCCTGACAGCACTTTAAGGTAGGTGAGTTTGGCAAGGGCCTCTTCGTCAGGGTAGATGGCCGGGTTTTGCCGATCTTCTGGGTTGATCATGGGCAGAGCTGCAGCGTTGGGGGTGGCGAAGCGGTTGTGGTTGCTCAGTTGAGCGCCGACTTCAGCATCCAGGATGAAATTGATGAAGCGATTGGCCAGCTCGGGGTTGGGGGCCTGGGCGGGAATGGCCATTACATCCAGCCAAATGTGGGCACCCTCGCGGGGGACAAAATAGCCGATGTTGGGGTTTTCTTCGGCAGCTTGCAGGGCATCGCCGCTGTAGACGATGGCTACATTGGCCGTTCCAGAAACCAGTTGGTTTTTGCCCCCCACGCCCCCAATTAGGCCGGCACTGCGGCGCTTGGTGTCGATCAAAAGCTGCTGGATCTGCTGCAGTTCGGAGCGAACGGTGGTATTCATATCGAAGCCCAGGTAAACGGCAGCGGCACCGATCATGGATCGCATCTCATCGATCATCACAAAGGGGCCATACTGCTGCTGCGGGTCGAAAATCAATCCCCAAGAGCGTTCAAAGTTTTCGGGCAGGCGGTCTTTGCGGTAGCCAATGCCGGTGGTGCCCCACTGATAGGCGGCGGTGTAGGTGTTTTCTGGATCAAAGGGCAGGCCGACAAATTTTTCGCCCAGGTTGCTTAGGTTGGGGATCAATTCTTTGTTGAGAGGCTGCAGCAGTCCCAGCTCCAACATGTTGGGCACAATGTAGTCGGTGGGAACAACAATGTCGTACTGGCTGGTGCCTCCCCCCCGCAGTTTGGCCACCATGTCTTCGTTGGATTCGTACACGCTGACCAGCACGCGGCTATTGGTGGCTTTTTCAAAGGCGGTGAGGATGTCGGGATCGATGTATTCTGACCAGATGTAGAGGTTGAGGGTCTGCCTCTGGGCAGAGGTAACGTGGGGCCAAAACAAAACCAGGACAAGCACACAGCAGAGTAGGGTTGTAGCCGAGGCAATCCACTTTTTCATGAGATTTCTCCGACTGTGAAAAGTTGAAAACATCGTATCTGCTTTCATCCCCCAGCCGGCTACACCCGCGGCTAGGGGGCACGCCTTGGGCAATCGCCAAGCCCCGCAAACTCCGGTTGAGGCTTGGGTACTCACCCTTGTTTCCAAGACAACACCCAAACGGTATCAACGCCTCCGCGAGCGATC
>NZ_JANSHS010000455.1:0-716 GCF_047461695.1 Synechococcus sp. R6-7 | reverse complement strand
TGCGGGGCTCCTGCGATTTCTAGCTGAGCCTCTACCCAACTTTATTTCCCAGGGCAACAGAAAACTTTCCCTACTGCTCTGCCTGCCTCAGGCCGGTCGCAAATAACCCTATCCGTTGCCGCCATCGCTAAGCTGGATAAGCGAGCTGAAATAACCTGAAAATTAAAAGACCGGGGATCCCGGCTATTCATTTTGGAATTGCCACCCTATGCTCAGAGTTGGACGGGACAGCATTGATTTTCTCGATCACTACGATGTGGTGGTGGTCGGCGGGGGGCACTCCGGCTGCGAGGCAGCGTTGGCAGCAGCGCGGCTGGGCTGCAACACCCTCATGCTGACATTGAATCTGGACAAGATCGCCTGGCAACCCTGTAACCCCGCCGTCGGCGGCCCGGCCAAATCGCAACTGGTACACGAAATCGATGCCCTCGGCGGCGAGATGGGCAAAATCACCGACCGCACCTATTTACAGAAGCGGGTGCTCAACCGCTCGCGGGGGCCGGCGGTGTGGGCGCTGCGGGCACAAACCGACAAACGGGAATATGCGCGGGTGATGCGCTCGGTGGTGGAAAACCAGCCCAACCTGACGATTCGCGAGGGCACCGTTACCGATTTGGTGCTGGGGCGCAACGATGAGATTGTCGGCGTGGTCACCCACTTTGGCACCATCTTCGGCTGCCGAGCGGTGATCCTGACCACGGGCACGTTTTTGGGGG
>NZ_JANSHS010000454.1:0-1644 GCF_047461695.1 Synechococcus sp. R6-7 | reverse complement strand
TTTTTGGCCTCAACGATAATCACCACCGGATCTTGAATGTAGAGTTGGAGAGGGGATAGGCAAATGATGTAGTCGCATAGGCCCACCAACCCCCTCTCGGGATCCACGTTGAATTCCTTGCCGGAAAACAGCGAGATTTGATCCCGACATAGGTACTTCACCTCTCCCAGCACAGGGGCGATGATAAACTCGGAGCGGGCTTTTTCGCTGTTGACCGAGGTGGCCAAGCCGAGATAGCGATCTAGGGTTATTTTCAAGTAATCGGAGCACTCAGTCGGTGGAACCTCTGCAAACAGGCCATGGATGATTCTTGACCTGAGCTGAAAGGTCGAAATGGCTCTCTCAAGGGTAAAACTGCTGTAGGTCACGGTCTAGGATCCTCCTCCCTCTCGCTTGTACTTGAGGTAGCGGGCCCCATAGCCCAGGTAGCGCCGAATCAAGTCAATTTTGATCTCGTTGACTTTGGGGGATGCTCTTTCAATTCCGGCTTCCCTGGCGATGGCTATAGCCCTTTGATGAATCCAGTTGTCGATGTCTTTGATGATGGCTTCTGCCAAAGAGTCTTTGCCCCGCCCCCACTTGTCATCGCGCCCCACCTGGTAGCGCAAAAAGTTCTTGATCACCTCTGAGCTTTCGGTGGAAGCTGCCACGTGCAATAGGTTGCGATATTGGGCCTCTTCCAATCTGTTGAGACCTCTGAAGTTATCCAAGGCGGCTTGAATTCTGGCGACCAGATCATCTTCGGCCAGCCGGATTTGCCGTTGGATCTTGAGCTCTTGTTCCGATGTGATCTCGCTGGTGGCGAAGGTCATAGCGGGTTCTCCCAGAAATGATGATGGAACGGACTGCAAACTTCGATTTGGCCGAATCCTTCAGCAGTGCGTTCGCCAATCCCCCAGTATTCCATCTCCGCCAAAATCGGGATCCAACGCTCCAGTTGCGTGGTGCTCAGCAGAAAGACGCTGCCCTGCGTGGTTACCAATTCTACATCTTTGAACAGACCCCAGGCAGCGTTCCAGCCGGAGACATAGGCGTAGCTGCTGAAGGCCAGCTCCAAAGCCAGGGATCCATCTTCGCAGTTGGCCTCTTCCTGGAGCATCTGGGGGGTGAGCACGGTGGTGCGTTGCCAGCGCTCTTTGAGAATGGCCCCCGACTGCAGCCCAATGGAGAAATACTGCCGCTCCGGCGGAAGGGGCTGCCAGGGATCCCCGAACACCTGCCATTGTTGCCAGCGCTGCCGCAGCTTTTGGTTGAAGGCTTCCACCCGCTGGGCCAGGGAAGGCCGGGGAGCAGCCAGACGCCGAGCCGTGACGTTGACCCGGCCCAATCCCCGCGACACCCCTCCTCCCAAGCGCAGCAGGTGGGCGTGGGCGTTGAGGTAGCGGGTGAGGGTCTCGGCCAGCTCGGGATCCCGCAGGTAGATGTAGCCGCTGAAAAGGGAGCGCTCCAGATGCCCATTGGGGCGGGCTTTGCCCTCGTTCATCACCTCTAGGCTGTAGAGGATTTGGTCGGCAGCAGTGGCGCGGCGACGGTTGATCCCCACCCGCGTGAGCAGGCGTTTGGACACAGCAGCTCGTTCGTAGCGGGGCCCCAGGTCAGACTCCTGCTGGCTGTAGAACCCCCCGAAGGGCTCCACTCTTCCCC
>NZ_JANSHS010000453.1:0-3946 GCF_047461695.1 Synechococcus sp. R6-7 | reverse complement strand
GTGCGGGGCTCCTGCGATTTCTAGCTGAGACAGGCTGGGAACTTCATACTCGTAGGGCAAGGCCGGGATCTGAACCATAGAGACCCACAGTTGGGATCAATGCTGGGGCGGGGATCCTGCCTCGGCCAGGCCGATTTCCCTCAACCGCTGGGCCAAGTATTCTCCGGCAGTCAGGGAAGGAAACCGAGGGATCCCGCCGGTGCGGGCCACACAAGTCGGCAAGGGTGTGAGATCCACTTCTGCACGCGGATGCACAAAGAAGGGAATGGAAAAGCGGCGCTCTTGGGGGTTGTCGGGGTTGGTCACCCGATGGGTGGTGCTGCGCAGCAGGCCATTGGTGAGGTTTTGCAGCATATCCCCGGCATCGACAATGATCTGACCGGGCAGAGCCGAAATGGGCAGCCAAGATCCATCTCGTTGCAGAAGCTCTAGACCTGGCGCGGTGGCTTCACACAAGAGCGTGATCAAGTTGATGTCTTCATGGGCTGCAGCTCGTAAACTCTGGGAAGGGGCTTCAGCGGGAAGGGGCGGATAGTGAATCACCCGCAAGAGATTGGCTCCTCCTTCCACCGCTTTGGGCAAGTATTCGGCAGGCTCCCCCAGATACAGAGAGACCGCCTGCAACAGGCCCTGGGCACAGGTTTCCAGTTGGGCGAACAGCTCTACCATCACCCTGCGAAATTGGGGCACCTCCCGAGGCCAGATGTTGGCAGGAAGGTGGGGATCCCCTTCGCGCCCGATGTGCCAAAACTCTTTCATGTCAGGATAGGGATGATCTTTGGCGTGTTCTTTGCCAAAGGGGGTGTACCCTCGTTGCCCCAGCAGCGCCGGATCCTCATAGGCTCTCTTGGTTGGCTCTGGCAAAAGAAAAACCGCTTCTGCCACCTCATAGGCTTCCCGGATCAATTCCGGCGATAGGCCATGGTTGACCAAGGCAAAAAAGCCAATCTGCTGCAGCGCTTCCCCCACCTGGCGGACAAACTGCTCCCGCTCACCTGCCGTTCCTTTCTGAAAGGCGGCAAAATCGACAACCGGCAGAGTCTGGCGTTGGGGAGTGGTTACCACGGCAAAAGTCGTCTCCGGCGAAGAGTCAACGCTATTTCTAGGCAGCGGGCTTGGTGTCCTATGCTATCCTTCCTAGGGGGACAAGGGGAGAGGTTTGAACCGAAGATGATCTGTTCGGGGCCCATCTGCGATATCTAGAGTCTAAAGCCGCTCGGCTATTCACCTTCCCACAAGATGTAGGTAAAACCCTGCCAAACCTCTGTTGCCTTTGCCTGGAGATTGCACCTTAGTAGTGATTAGTAGTGACCTGTGCCCTTTTCGGGAAGGCTGTGATAGAGTCGATAAAAGCAAAGTTATGACTGGGTTTTCCCAAGAGCAGTTTGAGCCCTGGGTAGGCGAAATGGAGGGAGTTGTTCTGTTGTTGCAGTGGCTTAACTTGGTAAGGCAGGGCAGGCTACTTCTTCCCTCTTTAGCCGATTAAAGTTTTTGTGAAGTTAGGGATTAAGTTGGGGTCTCTGTTGCTTGTCAGCTATAACCGCGCCTAGAATTGCCGAGGACTGATGTTTTCGGAGATAGTTTGCAGACACTGTTGATGTTGCTTTCCTTTTGCCTACTCTCAATCTGTTGACCTTTCGAGACCGACTGCTCTATGACAGACACTCATCCCTGTGCCCCCTGTATTGTGAATACGGGAACTCTGGTCAATAAGCGGGATATTTACCGACTCCTATCCGATTTGGCCCGTGTTCGCTACTTCGATATCGTCGATGGCTCAGTGCGGAAGCAAGGGGAAGGCTGCGTGGTGGATGTTTTTCAGGATCCCACTGCTGCCACACTGGTGGTAAACCGTAGCCTCTACTTAAATGTGAACAGCTTTGATTATGCCTGTCTGCGGGATCCCGCTTCCGAAGAAGAGATTGCCAACCTGGGCAAGGAGCAGCCGGGCGTGGTTATCGACTTGGTTCAGGACGGACGTATTCTGCGCTTGGTTCCCCTGGTGGAGCCGCGTTCGGATCCCGAGGAGCTCTTGGGGGATAACCAGGCGTTGCGGGCAGCGGTGGATGTTTTGGCTGCGGGCTGGGGCATAGAAGAGGAAAACTCTTCCGACTCCTCAGATTGAGAGATCCTGACCTGAAAATATAGACCTCCAAACCCATCTCTTCCTGGCCTTGAAGTTGACCGGTGTGGTGTGACGCAAATCATGCTCGGGAGGATGGTTGCAGCCGGTATGATCCACTTGGGTCATGGGGCTTTTTGGGAGGTGGTGTGAATTCAAGGCAGCGACAGCTTCTGGGGAAAGTATGGGGTCTGCGTCTGCTTGGATCCCTGGTGGCTGTGCTTCTGGTACTGGCGCTCAAGGCCTGCGGGGGAAGTGGTGGCTCCTCTTCTGTGAGTGTCATTCCCACTCCCATTCCAACCGTCATTCCCACTTCTACTCCAACTGTCGTTCTCACCCCTACTCCGACTGTCATTCCTGCCCCTTTGCCCTCGCCAACGACTGCGCCTGCTTCCCAGTTCACCATTGACGTTCGCTTTCCCGACAACAGTCTCACCCCCACCCAGCAGTCGATCGTCCGCAGTGCTGCTCTGCGCTGGCAACAGCTCATCGTTGGCGACCAGCCGGATCTGCCCCCCACCACTATTCGGGCCGACGAATGCGATCGAGGGTTTCCCAGCACGCCACTCAATTTCCCCATCGACGATCTGTTGGTGGAGGTGCGGGCCAGAAACCTCGGCAACGAGCGAATTTTGGGGGGAGCTGCTCCCTGTTTTGTGCGGGCCTCTAACGGTCTGCCTTTTTACTCCGTAGTTCTGTTCAACAGTCAAAATCTATCTGCCCTGGAAGAACGAGGGGATCTGCCCATTACCGCCCTGCACGAGTTGGGCCATGCCTTGGGCTTCTTGCCCATCGTCTGGGATCCCAAGGGGCTAACGGTGGGCTTGGTGGGACGGGATCAGCCTACGCCCCCTGGCTACGATCCCCGCTTCATCGGCCCCAGGGCAGTCAGCGCCTTCACTAGGCTGGGAGGAAACGCGCCCTCTGTGCCCTTGGAGAACCAGTTTGGGGAGGGATCCCGAGATTCCCATTGGCGGGAGAGCGTCTTGGGCCGCGAGCTGATGACCAGCCGCATCGACCGGGGGGTAGCCAACCCCTTAAGCATTCTCACCGTCGAAGCAATGGCAGATATCGGCTATGACGTGAACCCGGCAGCGGCGGATGGCTTTGCTTTGGGGCGCGGCAGGGGGGTCTCTCAACCTTTGGAGCTGCAAGAGCTGGAGTTGACCCTACCCCTACAGCGATTTGACGCCGAGGGCAGGCGGGTGGGGGATCCCTGAGAAAAAGAGCATATTTACTCATGGCCAAGATGCTGCTTCTTAACAATAATGAAGGTCAAGTTGTACAACTTCACAACTTCGACAATCTCTCACCTCATTTCTTTGCAATGAGCCATGGGTATCCTCAAGAAGCTTTTCGGCGGCCTGTTCTCCTTTTTCGGCATTCTCTTCGGCGGCTTGGTGGATTTTGTTACCGGGCCTTTTCGTTCTGCACCAGCTTCTCCCAGCTCTGCTCCTGCGGCTACAGCAACTGCTCCTGCCAACAAGCCCAAGGTGGTGGTGGAGAAGCCTTTTGTGCCCAATGAGATCTCGGCTCCGCGTCCTAACCGTCGCCCTGGCCCGGCTTTGGATGTGTTCCGGGCTATGGTTCAGGAGATCCCTTCGGCGCGAGCTTAGTCTGCCCATCTTCGGGAGCAGCCCGTAAGATGGAGGTGAAACGCTGGAGACTGCTCTCTATGTCCGATCTCTCTTTCTCAGAACAAGAACGGCTGAAACAGCTTGAGCGTGAACTGGAGCAGGCGGCTGCAGCCTCTCGGGAGTCGGGAACATCCGTTGCGTCTTGGGGGAAAAGTGCCGTCCGAGCTTGGGTTGAGACTTGGGGGCG
>NZ_JANSHS010000452.1:0-771 GCF_047461695.1 Synechococcus sp. R6-7 | reverse complement strand
CCTTTGCCGCTCCAGTTCGGCCTCGGTGGGTACCAGTTCCCCAGCAGCAGTGGCCCAGCGAATCCAGGTGGCCTCGATGTCCCGAAACCTGCCCTCCCACTTCACTAGGCACAATCCCAAAACCTCGCTCGGCAAGCAACCCTCGGCATCCTCTTGAATTGGCTCATAGCGGCCGCCCCTCAGCCGAAACCCTGCCCAGTCCTCTGGCTCAAACGGGTCAAACCAAAAGTACTCCGGCACCCGGATAATCTGCTCATAAAGTTGCTTTTTGCTTGTTTTATCCTCCTGGGCAGTGCTGGGAGAAAGAAGCTCAATCACCACGTCCGGCCCTTTGCCCTGCTCCCAAATCACCCAGCTTTTGCGCTCGCCTTTAGGCACGCCCAACACCACAAAATAATCCGGCCCTTTGAAATTGCGGCCGCTGGTCTGCTCCAAGCTGTAGTAGAGAAACATATTGCCACCGACAAAGCCATCAGGGCGCTGCTGCAACCAGGTTTGGGTAGTGGAGATGAGCAAGTCCATCTGGCACCTGTGCCGCCAGCTTTCCATAGGTTCGCTGTCGTCGTAGGGGAGCTCGTCTTGGGTGGGGGGCAACTCGGGTAGATAAACCGGATCCAGCACCTCAGTAATTGGGTTCGGGTTAGTCATTGCCAGTTCTCCTCTCTTTACCCTTACAAGGTATCGGGATCCACCCCCAGCTCCCGCAGCTTCTGGGCCAGGCGCTCTGCTCGCTGTCGCTCTTGCTCAGCCCTTTGCCGCTCCAGTTCGGCC
>NZ_JANSHS010000451.1:0-3580 GCF_047461695.1 Synechococcus sp. R6-7 | reverse complement strand
CCTAGCGGTTGGTGTCGGGTAGTTTACTCGATTGGTGATTGACCTGACCAGGGCCAGCACCTCTGCTGGGGCTGAGGCTTTCTTCATTTTGAATCTCAATTAGGCTTCGGGCATGAGGGGGCGGAACCCATGCTTGCGGGAAAGCTGCCCGATCAGATCCAATTTCTCAAGGGTGATCAAATTACGGCCCCAACTGAAATTGGTGTACAGCCCCTCAAACTCCAGCAGCATGGATTCAGCAAAGCAGGCAAAAAGCTGACGGGCCGGGTTGGCCACATTCAAAAACTGCATGATGTTCCATTCAATATCCAAAGAGTGCTCCACCATCCCCCCGTCAATGACGTAGAGCCCCTTCCGATGCAAGCTGGAGGCGATGTTCTTTGGGTAGCCACCGTCGATGATGACACAGGGATCCGGCAAAACTTGGGGATCGAGGGCCATGCCTTGGCTCATGCTGGCCACCCAAACGATAAAGTCAGCGCGGGGCAGGGCCTCTTCCAGCGAAGAGATCTCCCCCTGCTTGAGCTTGGCCTGCAATTCCTCCAGACGCCGTCGCTCTCGGGCGATGAGCAACAATTTGCCCAAGTGAGTGTGGGCCACCAACCATTGACAAATGGCGCTGCCGATATCTCCGGTCGCCCCCACCACCGCAACCGTAGCGGCTGCCAAGTCCATGGCGTAGCGCTGGGCCGCCAACTGCAGTTGCTGACAGATGATGTAGGCCGTGTGGGTATTGCCGGTGGTAAAGCGTTGGATCTCCAAGTCAATGTTGCGGACTCGCCGGAGACTGTCGAGGCGAAAAGTCTCAAAAATGATGCTGCTAAATCCCCCCAAAGCAGTAATGTTCAAGCCGCGCCGCTGGGCTAGGGCCATGGCATTCAACACTTTCCGACAAGCTGCCTTCACCCGTCCCCCCGCCAACATCTCCGGCAAGAAACAGGATTCGACGTACTGCCCATAAATCTTTTGGCCGGTGATGCTGGTTACCGTGATCTCGTCCACCACCTGAGGGGGAGCCATGCACCAGAACTCCAGGTCGCTCTCCGCATATTCGGAATAACCCAGCTTGTCTGCCACCCGCTTCGCATGGGCCAGGCTGGTCAAGTGCCCAATCAGGCCGAACATAAAGGTTTACCCGCTTGGATAACTGATGGATCCCATCAAAACATGTCCATACCCGCCTGTAGCCAGCCTAGAACTGCAGTCCGCCGGCAGAGGATGAATGCTGAGGTGGGTCATGCTGCCCGCAAACCCTGGGCTGAGAGGCGCATCACCTCGCGGGTGCTGAAGCCGATGTTGGCCAGCGCCTCTCCATAGGCAATCATAAAATCCTCGACGATGGCCTCGCGATCCATATAGATGGCTTCTACATCCTGGTCCACCTGCTGCAGCATCTGCCAGACCAAGGGCAGGTTCTGGGCGTTGGCCGCTTCGATCTGCCCTTTGACCTCGCCAAAATGCTCCCCTAGCCAGCGCTCTCCAAAATTGAGGTGCAGATATTCATCCTTGACCACCCCCTCGGTGATCTTGCGGGCAAACTCATCGGCGACGGGGATGTAAATGTTGTAGGCGGCAATGGCAAAGCATTCGATGATCAGCGACTGAATGACCAAGCAGGTAACTAGGTCTCCGGCTGCTGCCGCTTTTTGGAAATTGTTGCGCAAAGGGGCGAAGAAAGTGCGGGCAAACTCCCTATCCGGCTCTACCTGCAGGTTTTTGCCGCAGGATTGAAAGCCTTTCATGTGCCGCAATTCCATCTTGGCCAGCTTGTGCAGCTCCTCTGCCCCTTCCGGCAACATCTCGGCCAGCTTGAGGTAGTTGTCGTGGGCTTCTTGTTCCCCTTCGATCACAATGCCGTTGATGCGAGAGTAGGCCTGCCGGTAAACCGCGCTGCCATAGTCCAAGGTGGTGCCACCCTCATCGGCTAAAGGCTGGGGGGTATTGGGCAGGACGTTCACTGGGGCCATACTCATGCATCTCCTCTCGGTGTTGTTTGGGTGTTG
The DNA here is from genome assembly GCF_047461695.1 of Synechococcus sp. R6-7. Lineage (NCBI taxonomy): Bacteria > Bacillati > Cyanobacteriota > Cyanophyceae > Synechococcales > Synechococcaceae > Synechococcus > Synechococcus sp. R6-7. Next base: position 1,577 of record NZ_JANSHS010000451.1, on the reverse strand, counting down.
TTGATTGTCTATGCTGACTCGACAATCGCCTCGATTGCAGTTGAATCGCTCTCTTAATCAGAATAGCTGTAGCTGCCGCAGAATTGGCGGGATTCCTTTTGCGGAATGATAGGGGTCTGCTAGGGTGAGGGTTCGAGTGCCGTTGTGGAGCCTGCTGTATGTCTGCTCTTGGGGATGGCCTGAACCAACTGCGCCAGTTGCTGGTGGAGCTGGAGGAACGATCCCTCGATCAGCCGATTGGCAGTGCCGAGGAGGTGTTGCAGGCCATTGAGCTAGCCACGGCTTTTGAGCTGTTTGAGGCGGAGAGCAGCGGTTTGCTGCTGCAGATTGTGGCCAATCTCTGGGATCGGGTACGGCAGCAGGATTTGTCTCCAGGGGAGATTCAGACGGTATCGGAGAAGTTGCGGGCGGTGGGCTATACCGATGCCGAAATTCAGGAGATCCTGGACTTGGAGCCGGAGGACTAGCCCCATTTCCCCCTCTAGGCTTGAACCATGCCCAGCTCTGCTGGAGTGATATCCGCTTCCATCTGAGTGGTGGCGTCGTAGCAGGCCCCTCGCAGGTTGGCCAGCTTGAGTTTGCACTGGGCAAGAAGGGCTCCTCTCAAGTTGGCCCCGGTGAGATTGGCCCCCGCCAAGTCCGCTTGGCTGAGATCGGCTTCGCTCAAGTCCGCTTCGGCCAGGTTGGCCCCACGCAAGTTGGCTCCTTGCAATCGGGATCCCTGCAGCTTGGCTTTCTCTAGGTTGGCCAGCCGCAGGTTGGATCCCTGCAGATCCGCTTGGCTGAGGTCGGCGCCGCTCAGGTAGGCCCGCTCCAGGTTGGCAGAGGCCAGCTTTGCCTGGCGGAGAATGGATCCCCCCAAGTCGATCCCGGCCAAGTCGGCCCCGGCCAGATCAGCTCCGGCCAGTTGGCTGTTGCTGAAGTCCCGCTCACCGCTGCCGTAGCGTTGCAACAGGTCTGCTCCAGTTTCCACCATCGCTGTTTTCCACACCGGACGAATGGATCCTACCTAGGAATAGAAGGGCCGCCAAGAGCACGCTAGGATAGGCGCAAGCCGTTTTCCGGGATCCCCCCTTATGAGCTTGCCCCGTGTGCCCCGAACTCGACCTCGCCCCAAGCTGCGCTCGATCCCTCGCCGCCAAACCGAATCCGCCCTCTATGCCGAAATGCAGCAGCTCACTGTCGAAAAGCAGCGGCTCAACCAAGAGCTAGAGTTTATTCGAGAGCGGCAAGGGCAAATCCACGCGCGACTTCAGGAAATCGAGCAGGCCATGCAACACCTTCAGCAGGAGGCAAAAGCCTTTCGGGATCCCGCTCCTGCCTCTGAACCCGCCCAGCTCAGATCCCGCCCTTCCCGCTTCCCGCCCATGACCTTCGAGTATTGAGGGATCCTATAAATCTCAAAGAAGACCCAAGATTCAAAGCAGACCTAAGCAACAAGTCAGGGGATTCTGTAGCCAACTTAACTATTTGCTGCTTATCTCAACCCGACTCCAGAATCTGGGCCAGCGAACAGCTGTTCTCAAGCTGGCTGCACAGTTACCTGAACTTCAGCTAGAAATCGCAGGAGCCCCGCA
>NZ_JANSHS010000450.1:0-1135 GCF_047461695.1 Synechococcus sp. R6-7 | reverse complement strand
CCGTCCCGCTGGCGCGATCAGTAGCCCAGGTGTCTCACCCTAACCTGAAACGACCCTAAACCGAGCTTGTTTTGAGAGGGAGAGGCAGGTGCTCCAGATCACCTTGACGAATACCTTCACGATTTTTGCGTCCAGATAGGGTGTTGTCTGTTTTCGTTTGTCAGGGTCTAGATAGATGGATTGGCCTCTGTGGCCCTTGCCATGACTGGATTTTCGCGATTTCCCTCAAGGGCGGACGATGGGACTCGAACCCACGAATGGAGGATCCACAATCCTCTGCCTTAACCGCTTGGCTACGCCCGCCGTGATTCCGGCTATCTAGCTTAGCATGGGAAAAACGGGACTGAACCACAGAGGTCGAAGCACCCCAAATGCTACCCAGAGCCGATTTGTTGCAAGGGGCAGAGTATCGAGAAACCTTGGCACGGGTCTTGGATTTGGGAGAGCAAGCCCTCAAGACCTGGCAAGTGGTCTGGAGCGACTTCCTCTCGCCACCGGAAATAGCAGAGGTGCAAGCTCGGCTGCGCAACTTGACCGAACTACAAGTGGGGGCCTGGGGAGGGTACCCTCAAGCAGAGCGCCAGCGCTTGGCCCTAGCTCGCTCTGAGGTGGGCCTAGATGTCCGGGATCCCAAGCCCGACCCAGAAGGGATCCCATTGGCCGCCATTCAGATTCAGGGCAACTTTCTGTTCGACCCGGCCACCCACCGCGATTTTCTGGGAGCCCTTTTGGGAGCCGGCATCGCCCGCGAGAAAGTGGGAGACATCCTTGTGTTGGGAGACTCAGGCGCCCAGGCCATCGTTGTGCCCGAAATGGTGGACTACCTCGCCCTAAACCTGACGCAGGTGCGCACAGTGCCTGTCAAAGTGAGCCGGATCCTCCTGAGCCAGTTGAACATTCAACCCCCCCGCGTCAAATCCATCACCAGCGTGGAAGCCTCTTTGCGCCTGGATGCGGTAGCCTCAGCTGGGTTTGGCATCTCCCGCAGCAAAATGGTGGAAGAAATCCAACGGGGGGAAGTGCGGGTCAACTGGAAGCCCATTACCCAAGCCAGCTACACCGTTGGCCCTCAGGATTGGATTGCCATTCGAGGTCGGGGTCGGCTGCAAATTGAAGAGGTAGCCGAAACGAAAAA
>NZ_JANSHS010000449.1:0-725 GCF_047461695.1 Synechococcus sp. R6-7 | reverse complement strand
AGTGCGGGGCTCCTGCAATTTCTAGCTGAATGCAAGTCCGGATCCCTGAATCTCTACAGGATGCCAAAGCCTCAGTTCTACAAAGTGGCGCTCTATCAGCCTTTGGCTGGATAGGGAACTCTTCGCCTTAACTGGGCCTTAACTAGGGCCAGACTCTTGTACCGAAACCTCCCTTTGGACCCTTCTTCCCCTGCAAGGGTCTAAGTATTCGAGAACACCTATTCTTACACACAAAAGCTTCGAGACAAGTTCAGAGAGAAATGCCTCTAGGCAAGAAAGGCTACCTGAGATTCTGCCGACAGGCGTCTTTAGGAGGGCCGTATTCAGCGGGAAGATTCACAAACGTCGGCAGCGTTGGCATCTGGAGGGAGTTGCTCTATATTAAATCAGCTAGCATATTCGATATTTACCAGAATTTAAGTTATTGTGAGAGCTGACATGCCATCCAATTGGTCAGACATCCATCCTCTCAATCCTGGGCAAGGGTTGGGTTCAGCCCAGTCTGCGCCTTCCCATTGGAATGAGCGCCACAGGGGAGAAGGCTCTCATGCCGAGTATGAGAGGAACGGATCTCAGACCAGAGCGGCGGATTGTCCAGAGGACTTCATGCCGAGCAAGACCGCAAACGCAAAGATTAAGGTAGTAGGCGTGGGGGGTGGGGGTGGCAACGCGGTCAGTCGGATGGCGGCCAGCAACCTTGTGGGCGTCGAGTTTTGGAGCGTCAA
>NZ_JANSHS010000448.1:0-8124 GCF_047461695.1 Synechococcus sp. R6-7 | reverse complement strand
TTTATCGCCTGAGCAAGATCTACCATCCCGATTCTCCAACCGGGGATGACAAAATTTTCCAGCGATTGACTCTCTTCTACAAAAGCCTTACGGAGAAATTTGAGCAATGGCTATAGTCTATGTTTCTTCAAACAAGCTCGCCGAATTTTTGGGTATCAGCCTTGAGGAACTCAGGGAGATTGAAGCCTACTTTGACAGTATCCCTGATGATGAGTGGGAACTGGTGGAAGGTAAAGACTATCGCGTTATCAACAAAAGTTCGGGGCTGAGAGAATACACGCAGTCTGGTGCTTACGCCATTTTATCCTTTTTAAGGTCTAGGTCAGAGCAAGGTCGTAAGTACTCTACAGACACAAGCATTAGGAATTGGTTCAAGGAAGAGTATCGCAAGAGGCAGAAGGCTCTGGTGGATCATAGGATCCTCGAAAACAGCTCCTCTCTGGTCAGAAGACAAGATCAGTTTTGGCTATCTCTTCAAGATGTTGTGACGATCTTTGGAACTCGAACTGATTACCTTAAGAAAGCGCTTGAGATTGCATCAAAACAAAGTAAACTCATCAAAGACGTTCATTACACACGCTTTGGCAACGACGACACTGTCTACCTCTCTTTGCGAGGCATCTATGAGCTTGCCAAGATTATGGTAGAAGTCCTCAAGCAAAACCACAGAAAAGACTGGTGTCGAGATGTTGGCGAACGCATTGAACCCCAGATTCAGGCAATCGTCAAGACAATCCAGGATAGACAAAGGCAGATAGAAAGAGCAAAAGAGCTTGCAAGAAGAAGGGATAAAAATCTCTGTAGAGTTACTCGAAAAACAGCCAGTAGCCTAACGGTTCACCATCTCTACTCTGAAGCGCACTATCCAAAGATTGCAGCAAATCTTTCCAACCTGATTACTATAGCCAGCGAAGTGCATAGCCACTTTCATCAGTGGATGGGAGGTTTCAACGAGCCATGTACAATTGATGACTTCATCAAGTATGTTTTGGAATACTATCCTGAGAACAAAAACCTGATCATCTGGTTGGGACAACAGAAGGCCAGTCTTGGGCCGCAGTTGCCCATTGGCAAGGGGAGAGAGCATGTGCTCTACATTCCTCTCCAGCGTGTAACTTGAAATAACCCATTGGTTATCGGTTGTTTTCAGGTCATTCCAACCACCTTAGTCAGGTTTGTCCGTCCTTGAGGATCCTTGATCTCTTTTTGGGGATCCCTCTTTCTGCGAGCAATCCGCGTCTGTCTCACTGGAAACGACAGAGGCCATAGTACAGCCAGGGATCCCTAAACCAAGCCCTGATTTAAGATCTCGCGGGAACGGGCGATGGCTGCTCTCAAGTTGGCCCGCTGGGTGTAGCGCATCGTCATGGCGGCAGTTGTGTGGCCCAGCAAGTGCTGAATGTGTTCGGGGGCAACGCCGCGATCCAGCAACAAGGTGGCAAAACTGTGGCGAAACTGGTGGGGGGTTTGATGTCCCGGCTCAGGCTCGGTTAGCTTGAGCACAATATGCCGCAGGCCATCGTAGGTGAGGGGACGGCCTCGGTAGGCCAAGCAGCGAGATTGGGAAACAAACAAGGGATCCGTCGGCGCGCACGGGCCCCGTTCTTGGCTCAGATACTGCTGCAACAGCTCGGAGAGGGGATCCCCTACTGCCACAGCGCGAGGTTTACTCCCCTTGCCACAGCGCACTTCCAACAGGGATCCCTCAGGGCTGATTTGAAAATCTTGAACGGTTAAGTCCAACAGCTCCTGGGCCCGCAGCCCGCACTCCAGCATCAGGCGAATCAAAGCCGCGTAGCGCAGAGAATGGTTTTGGGCCCGCTGCAACACCCGCTGCAACAACAACCGATCCAGATCGCGAGGCAAACGAGCGGGTAGGCGGGCAGGTCGAATGGCTTGAGTGGGCAGGGGATCCTGAAGGTAGCCCCGTTGGCTGGCCCATTCAAAAAATTGCTGCAAGGCCAACCGCTTCAGGTTGTAGGTGGCCGGAGAGGCGGGCGGGTGGATCCGCTGGCCGGAGCGGTTGCGAAACGGACGGCCCTTCAAGCTGTTCAAAAAGGACTGGACGTGGACAGGCTGCACCTGGGGCAGCGGCACCGGGCAAGTTTTGGCAAACTGCTCCAGAGCAATGCGGTAGGTACGGCGGCTGGCAGGGGCCAGATCCCGCTGCCGCTCCTGCAAAAATTGCGCCGCCAGATGGCTGAGGCTGGGAACAGGGCCAGTCGGCTGACTCTGGGGATGGGTCTCCTGAGCCCAGCCCGATCGAGGCTCCCTCATCCTGCCACCTCCATCCCTCTGCTAGCCCTTAACTTTATCCTCAACTTGTGGCCAGCTGCTGTCCAGAGAGGGATCCCGACCTGAGAGTCGATGGCTACTGGCCGGGCAGCAGGTGTTGGGTGATGAAATCCGTGTACACCTCGCCCCGCAAAAAAGCCTCGTGGCGCAGGATCTGCTGGTGGAAAGGGATCGTGGTGGGCACCCCAGTGATGGCGCATTCCCCCAAAGCCCGCTGCATGCGGCGGATGGCTGCCGCCCGGTTAGGCCCCCAGACGATCAGCTTGCCCAACAGCGAATCGTAGTAGGGGGGAATGGTGTAGTCGGTGTAGATGTGGGAATCCATGCGCACCCCCGGCCCTCCAGGGGGCAAATAGGCGCTGATCGTGCCAGCGCAAGGCCGAAACTGCTGCTTGGGATCCTCGGCGTTGATGCGGCATTCGATGGCATGGCCCCGCAACTCCACATCCTTCTGGCGAAAGGTGAGGGGTTGACCTTGGGCAATGCGAATCTGCTCGGCAATCAGATCCAGCCCGGTCACCATCTCAGTAACCGGATGCTCCACCTGGATGCGGGTGTTCATCTCAATGAAGTAGAACTGGCCATTTTTGTCCAGCAAAAACTCCACCGTGCCCACCCCCACATAATTCACCACCTTGGCCGCTTTCACCGCCGCTGCTCCCATGCGGGCGCGCAAGCTTGCAGTCAAAGCCGGGCTGGGGGCCTCTTCCAACAGCTTTTGATGCCGCCGTTGAATGGAGCAATCCCGCTCGTACAGATGCACCACATTGCCCTGGCTATCCGCCAAGATCTGAAACTCCACATGACGGGGGCGCTCGATGAACTTCTCCAAGTAAACCCCGCCGTTGCCAAAGGCTGCTTGGGCTTCCCCCTGAGCGGTGCGCAGCATCTTCAGCAGCTCCTGGGCATCCCGCGCCACCCGCATACCCCGCCCCCCGCCACCGGCGGTGGCTTTGATGATCACGGGGTAGCCGATTTTCTCCGCCAGCTTCACTGCCTCCTCCTCAGAGGTGATCAACCCGCGGCTGCCCGGCACCGTCGGCACCCCCACCGCTTGCATGGTCTCGCGGGCCGTGGCCTTGTCGCCCATCTTGCGCATCGCCTCTGGCGAGGGGCCGATGAAGATCAAGTTGTGGTCGGCACACATCTCGGCAAATTTGGCATTCTCCGCCAAGAACCCATAGCCCGGATGAATGGCAGTGGCCCCGCGGGTGAGGGCTGCCGAGATGATGTTGGGAATGTTGAGGTAGCTTTTGGCCACCGGGGCATCTCCTACGCAAACAGCCTCGTCCGCCAGTTGGACGTGCAGGGAGTTCTGATCCGCAGTGGAGTAAACGGCCACAGTTCGGATCCCCATTTCCTGACAGGTGCGGATGATGCGCAGGGCAATCTCACCCCGGTTGGCGATCAGGATCTTGGTGATGGGCGGCATGAGGGAGGTTCAGAGCAGAGAGATAACTTGACCGCTAAAGCCAGCAGTCTGTGAACGCAAGGTTAAGTTTAGGTGCTCATCCTACTATGCCAACCAGAGGGAAGAATAGAGAAGGCTGGTGGGGATCCCATATCCGGCCAATCCAGCCAACACCCTAGGTGGGGCTGAGGCTACAGGGATCCGGCTGCAGCAGAATCCCGGTGGGGGCAAACTGCGTGACCCAAAACTCCACATCTTGAAACTGGCGACGCAGGGTGTTGCGCACTTGGGCGGCCAGCTCCAGGCTGGGCATGATTCCGAAGACCGTTGGCCCTGACCCCGACATCAGGGATCCCAGGGCCCCCGCCGAGAGAAGAGCTTGGCGCAGTTCCCCTACAATCGCGTACTCCGGCAAAACCACCTGTTCCAAGTCATTGCGCAAACTCCTGGCTAACGCCGGCGGATCCTGACGGCTGAGAGCCGCCAACGCCTGCGGCAAGGTGGGCAGTGTGGGTTTGGGTAGGGCATCCCCTCCCAAGCTCCCCTGACGAGAACGAAAGGCTTGATAGGCCCAGGCGGTGGAAACCCCCAGGTGCTTGGGCTTGGCCAGCAGCACAGGGATCCCTTCCCAATCGGCCAGCGGCTCCAAAACTTCCCCGCGCCCGGTGGCCAGTTGCGTTCCCCCCTGGATACAGAAGGGAATGTCGGATCCCAAGCGGGCTGCCAAACTCTGCAACTCTCCCACCGTCAGGCCCAGCCCCCACAGTTGGTTTAACCCCACCAAAACCGCCGCCGCATCAGCCGAGCCCCCCGCCAAACCTGCTGCCACCGGAATGTGCTTTTCGATGTGAATCTCCACGCCAGCGGCAGAGTGACACTCTTTTTGCAGCAGCTCAGCGGCTTGATAGGCAAGGTTGCGGGCATCTGCAGGCACTTCTGGACGATCGCAGGTGAGGTGGATCCCGTGAGGACGGCTCTTCAACTGCAGTCGATCCGCCAAATGAATGCTCTGCAACACCATCGCCACCTCTGAATACCCATCAGGACGGGATCCGAGGATTTCCAGGTAGAGGTTGATCTTGGCGCGGGCAATCAGGGTACAGGCTTGCATGGGGTGAAAATCTGGGTCAGCAACAACTTTTCAACTCCCCTTAGCCTGTACAGACCTGATCAAAACACAGACTTATCCGGGGAGATCTCCCAGCCTGATTCTAGCGGCAGTGGATCCCCTTTCTAGCTGCCGGAGCGCGGCCATGGCCCCAGCCACTCTCCACCGCGAAAGCGCCAGCGGGGAAACAAAATGCGCATCACCACCCAAGCGCTGAGGTAAAGGCAAACCCAGACCACACTGTAGTGGAGAATAAAATCTCCCAAGTCAAACCGTTGGGTTGGGATATAAGGAAGACCCACCACCTTCAAGACTGTACCCAAAAAAAGCCCTTCCCAAATGCCGGCCAAAAGCTGAAGGATCCCAGGCCAATCGTGATCCCACATCCACCCCATCAGATAGTTATAAACAACATCCCAAACACAGCCAAACAGACCCACGTAGAGCAATACCCAAAAATAGGTGAGGCTGCCGCCATGTCCAGTGATCCCAAAATAAAAGGGTAAACTTGCCAAAACACCAACGGTGGCCAATAAGAAAATGCGAGTTTGCCAGCGGCCAATCAGGGTCGGAGTCATCTTTTCCTCCCGCAGTTTTGCCAATCGAGATCATCAGGATCCGTGTCGCTCCCAGTCTGTTTGAGGGAACCTTCTGGCCCTCACCCCCAACCCTTCCCCCTTTGGTATAGAAGAGTTGGGGATCAACGCAACACCCCTTTCACCAGGTTCAACGGGATGGGGAATAGCCATGATGTGTCGCCAACAATAGCGTTGATAACCATAAACATCCGGCAAAATCCAGGAGCGTTGCCCAATGTCGGCAAGCTAGGGGCTGATGTTTAGGGCCCACTTGCACCATTGCCACAGGGATCGGATCCCTTCTAAGCCTTTGACCCCCGGTGCCCGCAGTCGAGCCAGGTGTTCCACCGAGCGATGGGCACAGTACTGTAAACCCAAAAACGTATCCACCGGCGCATAAGGCCCGCCCAAGGTGATGATCCCAGCGGCGTACATTCGCCCATCCCGGTTGCGCATCTCCACCAGCTCAAAGTCGTTGGAGACATGCAAGCGCCCGTGAGGATTGAGGGGCAGGTTGTAGTGGGTAATTAGATCGTTGAGGAGAGGATTGGTCATGGGATCCGAAACCAAACCCGTACAGTCGATAACGAAATCGGCCTCCACCTTTAATTGCGTGTTGTTGTGGGTACCTCGAATGTAGGTTACCGGCTTACCCTTGTCGCCGGGAACCACCGACTCCACCTTGCCGAACACAATCGAGTACCAGCCCTCTCGCAACCCTTGCCGCACGATCCGCCGCCATTTCCGCCGACTTGCTGTCGTGGTGCCGCCCCAGGCTTCCAGCAGTTCGCGCCGTTCCAGGGGGGTCGCCGCTTCCAATTTGGCCCGCAGAACCCCTCCCCAAGTGCCCTTGGGCCAGTTGAAGGGCTGAAACTCCCAATGGTTATCCACTGCCCGTTTGGCTCGTCCGAAGCGATTACCGCTTTTGGGCGCACGGCTCAGATGCACCACCGAGATGCGGGGGTTGACTTTGCGGGCTTCGTAAAGGCGTTCCATCACCTGAGAGGCGACGATCCCAAATCCCCGAATTAGGACGGTGCCACCTTGTTTCTCCAACTGCTCATAAACGTGATCATGAGGCTCATAGCCGTGTACCACCGATCTCAAATCTCCTGTTTTTTCGCGAAACTCCTGCAGGTCGTTGAGCAACTTGATGGCCGGATATCCAGTTGCCAAATGGAGATACTTGGCCACCATAAAACGGTGATCCGTATGGCCGGGCCGCGTTGCCGAATAGGCCACCACATATCGCCCATCCTCCGTTTTGCGAATGGCGCGAATATGGCCGTAACACAACATTTGCTCCCAACCAATTCGGGCTGCCTCCCGATCCATTGAGGCAAATACATCCCCCGCCCGCGGCGTATAGGTATCTGCCAACAAGGGCTCACTAAATACCTGCCACAAAAAGCCGAGTGCTTCCAACAATCGGCCGGAGAAAAAGGAACGCCAAGCATCCCGCAGAGCATAGCCAGGCCAGCCCCAAATGTTGTCTGGACAAGAATCGGAGCCAGAGCGAATTCGCTTCCAGCGGGGGATCTGGCAGTTGGTCAAAAGCCGTTCATACCGTTCGTAGGGTTTGCGGGCAATGCTGATGACGCGGATGTGTTCCGGTCTGACCCCGTAGATGCGCAGGGTATCCACCCAGACAAAGCTGCCGATACCGCCGCCCAAGGCCAAATAGAGGGTCTCTTCCACAGGTAGTCCGGTGGCTTTGAGGGCGCTCAGGGCAATTTGCTCAGCTCGAAACAAATCCGGCGGCGGAAAATCCGAGCCAGCCCGCACTTCAGGAAGCTGCTCTGGGGCAAAAACCACCGTGGAAGCCGGGGGAACCTCAAATGCGGTGTCGGGTTGGGTGGCCGGGCGAATCAGTTCGGTGCGCGGCTCCAGCAAAAGAGTAGGGGTGGCGGTCAGAAGGGTGGCATTGGGATCCCTGGGGGACACCAAACCCACGGTGATGCTGTAGGGGCCAAGCTCCACCACTTCTCCCCCCTGGAGCACCCGGCGTGCCTGACGGATTTTTTCCCCATTGATGCGGCTGCCGTTGGCACTGCGATCTTCGTAGATGACCTGGCCATCCTCACCGAGATAGACGAGGGCGTGATAACGGGAGATCTCCTGGCTGGCAAACACAGCCCGCGCCACTTCTCGACCTTGCCATTCCTGTGGCAATTGGGCCAGCTCCCTGCCCAAGGCAAGAGGCAATGGAAAAATCAGCTCCTGCTGTTCTTCGGTGATGGGATCTTCCCAGCTCAGTTGAATTTGCATAGCTTCTCCTCACCTTTACAAAGATCATGAAGAGGCCATTGAGAAAACACAGAACAGCGCGACCTCACAGGTCACTTTTGGTTTGCCCGGGATCCCTTTTTTCTATCCCCCACGGACTTGGATCAGCCACTGGGATCTGTAAGAAGAATTAATGAAGAATAGAAAGGGTTGGTCCTCTAGAGAGGAGGTTGTGGGGCTTTGCCAGCTTCTGGAGGAGGGATCACCAAGGTAGCGCTCAAGACCAAATGTCCACAGTAGGGACAATTCTGACCCTGATATTCCGGGGGTAGGTAGTGAGGGTTTTCCAGGCGGCTGCACTTAACCTTGAGGGCGTCCAAAGTGCCGCGGCTGAGGAGATCCCCCTGATTCTTCCTGGCCACTTCTATGGACTTCACGCTCAGCACAACGCGCCCCAATTGAATTTGGCTATTGGCCTCAAGCGCAAGCTCTTCCTGAATTATTTT
>NZ_JANSHS010000447.1:0-908 GCF_047461695.1 Synechococcus sp. R6-7 | reverse complement strand
CCCCGGCAACCTCTTTTACTTGGGATCCGGTCGCGTAGCCCTGCTGGATTGCGGCATGATTGGGCGGCTGGATCCGCGTACGCAGCAGATTCTGCTGGAGCTGATGCTGGCCATTGTCAGCCTCGATGCCCAGCGCTGTGCCGAATTGACCCTGGAGTTGGCCCTGCCGGAAAGATCCACGGCCCGCTTGCGGGAGCAGCCGGTTAGCTTGGCCCAGCTCCAAAGCGACTACGAGCGCCTTCTGCGGCAGTACTACACCCTGAGCATTGCGGAACTCAACTTCAGCCAGCTCTTTTCCGAGATCCTGCAGGCGGCCCGGCGCAACCAGATCCGCATTCCCGGCAATTTGGGCCTCTGTGCCAAGGCGCTGGCCAATTTGGAAGGGATCGCCCGCCAGCTCACCCCCGACTACAACCTGCCGGAGCAGCTTCGCCCCCTGATGGCGGATGTGTTTCGGGCGCAATTGCTGGGGGAGGCCCCTCTGCCTTCGCTGCTGCGCACGGCTTTGGATTTGAAAAATCTCTCTCTGCAATCGCCGCGCCAGATGGAGCTGCTGCTCAGCCGCATCACCTCGGAAACCCAGCGCTGGAACTTGACCATCCAAGAGCTGGACGGGATCCGCAGCAGCCTGGATCAGTCGGCCAACCGCCTCTCCTACAGCATTGTGGTCGGCTCTCTAATCGTCGGGGCCGCCATCATCTCGGCTCAGACGCAGCGGTTTCAGGTCTTTGGGCTGAGTGAACTCCTGTTCGGGGCGGCCAGCCTGTTGGGGCTGTGGCTCGTCATCAGCATCCTGCGCTCCGGTCGCCTGCGCGGCTAGATTGGCTGAGGTTGGCTCATCAGTGGACTCAGGGCCCTACTGCCCTTGTCTGGATCTCGATGTTTCCAAAAGAACACCAAAACGGTAT